>JBEKFJ010000311.1:0-2820 GCA_050013355.1 Oryzomonas sp. | reverse complement strand
CAAGGATTCCTCCGCTGGCCTGGATGCTGCGGCGAATGTGCTCCAGATGGCCGTAAACCTCCTTTTCCGGTATGTGGGCAAGGCCGGAGATATCCCTGGCGGAGAGCGTATGGCCGCGGAGCAGGTCGATGACCACATGGCGGACCGTCTCCTGGGCCGGACGCGGTACGGTCGGTTTTCGTGGTTTCTGTCTCATGGGGGCTCATGGCGTGAAGATGGGCAGCCTGCCAAATACTATCACCTGATTGCTGCAATGCAATCGGTCTCCTGGCACCGACCTGACGACGTGCCGGGCAATGCCGGGCTCCTGCAAGAGGATGGGCGCGCCCATCAAAAACCGATAAAAAGGACGGATGCGGCTAAAGGGGACGAGGAGGCGACCATGGTTGTCGTGGAGATGTTCAAGGGGAAGTCCATCACCGAACACCGCGTGGAGATCGTAGAGCGTAAGGGAACCGGACACCCGGACCAGATCTGCGATTCGGTCATGGACGCCATCTCGGTCGCCATCTGCCATGAGTACCTGCACCTGTTCGGGACGATCCTCCACCACAATATCGATAAGGGGCTCCTGGCAGCAGGAGAGGTAGAGAAGCACTTCGGCGGCGGCAGGGTCGTACGCCCGATGGAACTCATCATCGGCGACCGGGCCACCGTCAGGGCGGCCGGGCAGGAAATCCCGACCGGCGAAATCGCCATTAAGGCAGCCAAGGGCTGGTTCAGGCGCAACCTGCGATTCGTGGACCCGGAGCGGCATATCCGCTACCGGGTCGCACTGGCGCCCGGTTCGGAAGAACTGACCGACATCTTCAACCGTCCAGGGGAGGTGCGGGAGGCCAACGATACCTCGGCCGCTGTCGGCTATTATCCCCTCAGCACCACGGAACAGGCTGTCCTGGGAATGGAGCGCTTCCTCAACGGCAGGGAGTTCAAGGAACGCTTTCCGCAAACCGGCGAAGACGTAAAGGTCATGGGCGCCAGGAGCGGCAAGGATCTGGACCTGACCGTAGCTATGCCGCTCCTGGCACGGTTTGTGACCTCTGAACAGGATTATTTCGCCGAGAAGAAACCGATCCTGGCCGAGATGCAGGGATATGCGGCGCAGTTCTCCGCGCCGGGGCGGCTGGCGCTGCACTACAACGCCCTCGACAAGCCGGGGCGCGGCCTGGGAGGGGTCTACCTGAGCCTCCTGGGCACCTCGGCCGAAGATGCGGATTCGGGGCAGGTAGGGCGCGGCAACCGGGTCAACGGGTCCTCTCACACAAGATGGCCCGTGACATCTATGAGAGCATCGAGGGAATCAAGGAGGTGTATGTCTTCCTCCTGAGCAGGATCGGTGCGCCGGTTGACCGGCCGCAGCTGGCCACTGCCCAACTGCTGCTGGAAAAGGGGCGGCATATCAACGATATCTCCGGGAAGGTCGAGGCGATCTTCGAACGGGAATTCGCGGCTATAAACGGATTCTGTGCGGCCCTGGCACGGGGGGAGTACCCGGTCTGCTGACCGGTGAAGGGTATGCTGCGCCGGTGCTCATAGAAATGGGCAGCCCCGGGAGTGGCGACGAGGCGCAAGAGGGGGGCTTACATGCTTGACTACGTAAAACCGGTGTTCCTTTGGTTTCTGGTCGTTATCGTTGTGGGTGCCATGGGCGGATTCATGGCTGCCAACCGAGGACGGAGCGTTGCGGCCTGGTGCCTGCTCTGCACCCTGTTCCCTCCCCTGCTCCTGGCCATCTATTTCTTGAAGCCGCGCAGTTAGTTTCCCGTGCGGTTAGCTCGTACTTGTAATTCCGGCTATTTTGGCCGCTACCATCGTTGCGGCTCCTTGATGTAGACCCTGCTACACCTACGTCGCCGCGTCTCAGCGAGTGATTGACTAAGTTTGCAATGGTTCAATTTTCGGGGGGAAGATCAAATGCAATTAACCATCGCGGAATCATGTAATTGTCCATAACTTTTCACCAATAGGAGCCGATACGGAGCTTGTTCATCTCTATGATCTGGATTTCAAGGGATGCTCAAGCTGCTTTTCCTGCAAACTCAAAGATGGCAAAAGTTTTGGAAAGTGCGCCATGAACGATGGAATAACGCCGATCCTTGCCAAACTGGCCGAGGCTGATGCCTTTATTCTTGGTTCGCCTATTTATTTCGGTACGGTGACCGGTGAAATGAAGTCATTCATGGAGCGACTGCTCTTCCAGTATCTGACCTACACTCGGCCGCCTGGCTCGCTCTTTGGCAGAAACATTTCAACGGCATTCATTTACACGATGAATGTATCGGAAGAAGTAATGAAGGAAAATCATTATTCGATCCATTTCGGTCTGAACGAGAATTATTTGGCCAGAACATTCGGAGAGTCAGAAACTCTCTGCTGTTTTGAAACGCTCCAGTTCGAGGATTATGACAAAGTCGTCTTCAGTTATTTTGATCCTGAACAACGGCTGGAGCGGCATCGGACGGTTTTTCCTGAGGATTGCCAGAAAGCGTTTAATCTCGGTACCCGGCTAGTCTCAAACTTGTCCATGTGAGGTGATCGAATGAAGTATGTGAAGCTTGGCAAAACGGATCTGACGGTCTCAGAATGCGGTTTCGGCTGCATTCCAATTATCCGTCTACCTAAAGAGGATGCGGTCAAGGTGCTCCGGCATGCTTTCGAACGGGGCGTTACCTATTTCGATTCGGCGAATGCATATCGAGATAGCGAAGAGAAGATCGGGATTGCATTTACCGGCATGCGGGGAAAGGTGGTACTTGCCTCAAAGACACTGATGCGTGGGGCAGAGGGAGCGAGGGCGCATCTGGAAAACAGTTTGCAGAT
>JBEKFJ010000310.1:0-3065 GCA_050013355.1 Oryzomonas sp. | reverse complement strand
GCGCCATATTGTTATATACCTCGACCCCATCCAGCCCCAGCTCCGCCAACTCCGTGATGATGCTGCGCAGTTCGGGGCTCAGGGTGCAGATACTCGTGGGATGGGCCAGGACAGCTACACCTCCCAGCCGCCTGATGGTGGCAATGGCGTCGTCCATCGGCCAGTAAAGCTTTGGGACATTGCAGGGGACCAGATACCGCCGGAAGGCATCCTCAACCGACCCGACATAGCCCCGCCCGATCATTGCCCGGGCGATATGGGGCCTGCCGATGGTCTCCCGGGCATGCATGCTCACCTCTTCGAACCCGATGCCCTCCCTCCCCTCGCTCGCCAGGCGTTCGTTCACCGCTGCGAGAATGTCCCGGCTGCGGCCTTCCCGCCGTTCGCGGAGCTGATTCAACCGTTCCAGCAGGCCACTGTCGCCGCAGTCCAGTCCGTACCCCAGAAGGTGCACATCCTTGTAGGCCTTGAACCGCACCGAAAGCTCGATTGCCGGCACCACCTCGATGCCCCGTTCCTCCCCTGCGGCAATCCCAGGGAACACGCCGGCCACTGAATCATGGTCGGCGATGGCGATGGCGCTTAATCCCTGAACCTGTGCCCGCTCCACCAGCTCCAACGGGGAAAGGCAACCGTCGGAGAAACTGGAATGGACATGCAGGTCTATGTAGGCGGACTGATTAGTAATCATACCGTTCATACTAGCCTTGTCCCGTTGAAAAGTAAAAGCGCTATTGCACCGCCTCCCCTGTTCGGGTACTATTTCGCCATGAAACCCGACGACATACACCGCGCCATGGTTATCCTGCGCAAGGAGTCCCGTTCCTGGCGCACGCCGGCCGTCACCATCGTTGCCGAGGACAGCCGCAGCCCTTACAAGGTGCTGGTTTCCTGCATCATCTCCCTGCGCACCAAGGACGAAGTGACGGCCCATGCCTCAAAAAGGCTGTTCGAACGCGCCGCCACCCCCGAGGCGATGCAGCACCTGCCGGCCGCAGAGATCGCCGAACTGATCTATCCGGCAGGCTTCTACCGCACCAAGGCCGAGCAGATCCTGGCACTATCCCGCAGACTGGCGGCAGAGTACGGCGGCAGGGTGCCGGACAGCCTTGACGAGCTGCTCTCCTTCCGGGGCGTGGGGCGCAAGACCGCCAACCTGGTTCTGACCTTGGGGTTCGGCAAGCCGGGCATCTGTGTTGATACCCATGTACACCGCATCTGCAATCGCTGGGGGTACGTGGCGACCAGGACCCCCGAGGCCACCGAAATGGTGCTGCGCGCACAGCTTCCACCCGAATACTGGATTGAGATCAACGACTTGCTGGTAGCTTTCGGCCAGAATCTCTGCCTCCCCGTATCGCCGCGCTGCTCCATCTGCCGCCTGTTTGAACTCTGCGGCCGCGTCGGTGTTGCCCACTCGCGCTGAGGCAGGGATACCGGTTGCGCGCCTCATTGTTTTAACATACTGTTTGAATTATGATTTGCAGGTTGCAAGCGGTATGATTATTAGGTAAAATCCCTCATCGTTTATGTAATAACAATAATTTAGGAGGCGCAATAATGTTGAGAAAAATCGGATTCATCGGACTTGGCACCGTTGGCCGGCATATGGCCGCCAACCTGACCAAGGGGAGTTATGAGCTGACGGTTTTCGATACGGACGCCGCCGCCATGAGTGAGCTGGTCGGGCTGGGCGCCCTTGCCGCGGACTCCGCCGCCGAAGCCGCAAGGGACCGTGACCTGGTTATCGCCATTGTCCCGGAGGGAGAAGAGTTGGGGCAGCTCTTCTTCGCGGAAAACGGCATCCTCACCGGTATCGGCGGCGGTACGATCCTGGCGGACATGGGGTCCCACTCCCTGGAAACCACCATGAAGATGGCCGACGAGTGCGCCAAGAAGAGGGTCCTGTACCTGGATGCGCCGGTCTGGGGGAGCAAGGAGCATGCGGCCAACGGGCTTCTGACCATCATAACCGGCGGCGACCGGGACAGGTGGGGGACGCCACCAAGATGAAGTTCATCGTCAACATGGTGCAGGCCGAACTGGTGCAGGTTCTGGCGGAAGGCCTGGTATTCGGCGACAAGCTGGGATTCACCGCCGACAAGATCCTGGAGGTGCTCGACACCCGCGGCGTCGCCTCCCCTCTGTTCCACCTCAAGGGACGCGCCATGGCCAGGGGAGATTTTTCGCGCAGCCTGGCGCTCAAATACGTCCACGAGCAACTCCACGTGGTCCTGGATGCGGCCCACAAGTTGGGCCTCGACCTGCCTGCCGCCGAAGCGTCCTGCAAGGTCTATGGAAAGGCGGTTGTCGCCGGCTGGGGCGAGGAAGACTTCTCGGCGGTCATCAAGGCATTGCGCTAGCAATCCCCGTCCCCCACGTTAGGTATGGATACCGATTTCAAATCAAGGATGAAATCAAGGCGGCGAGGATTGAGGCGACGAAGGCGTACGAAGTAGTACGTTGAGGAGCCGAAGACGAGCTAACGCAGATAGCGCCTTGATTTGGAATCGGTATGAGGCGTCCGGCCGGCTGGGCGCCTTTTTTTATCCCAATAAGGAGCATAGACCATGAGCACCCAATTCCGCCCCCGCCCGGTCTACGTGGCCGCCTCCTGGATGGCCCCGGTGGGGCGCTACAACGGCAAGGACAAGGAGAATCTCTCCTTCCTGGAGATGGCCGAACGTTGCGAGGCGGTGTTCAGCGGCAGCCCGGTGCGAAGGCGCGACATAGAGGCAGTGGTGGTCGGGAGCCAAAACCCGTCCGCCTTTTCCGGCGTGGACAACACCGCGGCAAAGATCGCCGGGATTCTCGGCATCTCCGGTGCCCGGTCCGTGCTGATCGACACGGCCTCGTCCTCCGGGGCCTCGGCCTTTGAAAGCGCCTACCTGGAGGTGGCGTCGGGGCGCTTCGACCATGTGCTGGCCATCGGCATCCAGAAGATGAGCGACGCATCCACCACGGAATCGACCCGGATCATCGCCGGGGTTATCGACCGGGAGGAGGCGGAATTTGGCCTGACCATGCCGGCGTGCGGCGCCCTGGTGGCACGGGCGCTGAAGGAG
>JBEKFJ010000309.1:0-2502 GCA_050013355.1 Oryzomonas sp. | reverse complement strand
CAGGTTGTTCTGGCCGCCTTCTCCCGACAAAGCCGCCTGCAGGTCCCTATAGTTTATGCTTACCGCCATGGGGTCCATCCCTTTTCCGTACACAACACCCGGGACTTTGTCGGCGCCCCTTAACTGGCGACTGATACCCTTCCCGGTTTTCGATCTCAGTTCAATATTCATAAGTTTCTGTTGCATACATTCCTCCACTGTTAGTGATGGGCAAGCCCACCCTGTCACTCTTGTATTATTAACGAAATCATACCACACATCTGCTGTATCATAGGCCAATCAGCGCCACTGTGAGTATAAGAAAACACCTGACACTGCTAAATTCATAAAGCCCGCACCCGAAATATCACCCGAACACATCCCATAATCAAGGTTATACAAAGAGCGAGCTGACCGATTCATCCTCGTGGATACGCTTGATCGCTTCCGCCAACAGGTCGGCAACGGAGAGAACCTGAACCTTGGTTGTCTGCTCCCGCTTGCTACCCAATGGGATGGTATCGGTCAAAACGATTTCTTCAATATCCGAGTTGTTGATTCGTTCAATGGCCGGACCGGAAAGCACTCCGTGGGTTGCGCAAGCAAAGACGGCCTTCGCGCCGTTCTCTTTGAGCGCCTTGGCAGCTTGGGTCAAGGTGCCGGCTGTATCAACCATATCATCAAGGATGATGGCGGTCTTATCGCGCACATCACCGATCAAGTGCATGATTTCGGCCACATTGGGACCGGTGCGTCGTTTGTCAATAACCGCCAGGGTGCATCCCAGGCGCTTGGCAAAGGCCCGGGCGCGTTCGGTGCCTCCGGCGTCGGGGGAAACCATGACCACGGGCTGGCCGTCGAAGCGTTTTTTAAGATAGTTGAGAATTACAGGAGCAGCATAAAGGTTATCTACCGGAATATTGAAAAACCCTTGAATCTGTCCGGCATGCAGATCAATGGTCACAACGCGGTCAATACCCGACGTGGTGATGAGGTCAGCCACCAGTTTGGCAGTGATGGGGGTACGCGGCGCAGCCTTGCGATCCTGCCTGGCATATCCGTAGTAAGGCATTACGGCGGTAATAGTTGCCGCCGATGCCCGTTTGAGCGCATCAGCCATGATGAGAACTTCCATCAGGTTGTCGTTGGTCGGCGCACAGGTGGACTGGATGATATAGACATCGCGGCCACGAACGTTCTCGCCGATTTCCACCATTATCTCGCCATCGGAAAAATTCCGCACTCTTGCTGTGCCAAGCTTAACACCAAGACTTGTACAGATATTGTGCGCTAACTGCGGATTTGAGTTGCCACTGAAAATTCGGATCATGTCCTGCATGGCTTCCATTTACCTTTCGCTCATCAAAAAATCTGATAAATAATGAAAAAGAAATAAAATATATACTAAACCAGCTACCAAAATGCAACCTCTTTCAGAATGAAACTGTCTGGGCATAACTCACCTCTCCCGTTATATGGAGGGCACATCAGTAAACAAAGGCACGCACGACGATTCTTATCGATCAAGAATAGCCGGATTTTCATAAATACATTACCGGAAATCTCATTTCCAGTCCCCCAATGCCAATGATGAAAACACGGCAATTCCTTCAGCAGCACAAAACTCCAGAAATGACAGGGCCTCATCGTCTTCAACCCCTAAACTGGCGGTGATGCTGCCGCAGGGAGTACGTCCGTCCAATTGTTCGAGAATCCGAAAGTAAGGTTCAATCAATGACTCGGTGGCAACGCCGTCAGCACGCGGATAGATTACCGCCCAAGAGCCGTTCTTTTTAGCATGATCGGTGAATGCCCTGATATTCGGTTCACCCGCTTCCAGGATATCGAGAATTTCATAGTGAAATGTTGCCAATTGCGCTGCAGGCGCCAGAAACGCGGAAAGCTCGAGCAACCGCATCCGCGCCAGTTCCTGGTCATCAAGGGGCTCCGCCGGCAGAGCCGAGAGGGCAGCGACATAGCAGTGGTGATAGTCAACCAGATCAAGAACCAACGGCAGAAAGCGTTTCAGCTTTTCCGGCAGGAAGGCCTTCTCCAGGAAAGTGCGCTGCAGCGACCGGATTTCGTCATCATGCAAACTGTCTTCGCTGACAGCCTCGCCCTTTTCTTTTGTAAGCCAAAGGCCGAATTGGAGCAAAAAAACGGAAGGTTTCATTCCGAGGACGGTAACAACACTATTGAACCAGGCAACCGCCTTGCCTCGGGTATAGAAGACATCGCAGGCGAGCGTCAAGCGCCGCGCCTCCATCAGCTCTGCTGCGCTGAAAGTTGGCGTAGAAAGCAGCGTATAAGGCGGACCGGGAAGATGTTGCATATCCATGGCATGGCTGCGGGCGGCCAAGGCAGTCCCCGGCAGAATCGCCAGGGGAAAGATATCCATATGGTTCGGATAAAGCGCCAAAGCAAAATCGATGCTCTCGCAAAAGCCCTGCATGCTATCGCCAGGCAGCCCGTACATCAAATCAAAACCGAATACGGCCCCGGTTCTGTTCAGAAGCGCAATCT
>JBEKFJ010000308.1:0-2552 GCA_050013355.1 Oryzomonas sp. | reverse complement strand
GGTCAGCTCACGATCCTCAAGGGACCGAGCGGCTCCGGCAAGACCACGCTTCTGTCGCTGATCGGCTGCATGAGCCGCCCAAGTTCGGGCCGTATCCGACTGCGCGGCATCCGGACGGCGTTTCTTGCCGCGGAAGACAGGGAAGGCGGATTTGACATCTCCAGCCTGCCCGAGCGTTTCCTGACCGAGATCCGTCGCAGCACCTTCGGGTTCATCTTTCAACAATTCAACCTGATACGGGGGATCTCCGCACTGGAGAACGTCATGCTCCCGGCCTATCCGACCCTTGAGAGCCATGCCGCATTCCAGGCTCGCGCCAAGGAATTGTTACGTCTCCTCGATATCTCGCGCCATGCCGCTTCGAGGGTGGAGTGGCTTTCGGGAGGGGAACTCCAGCGGGTCGCCATTGCCAGGGCGCTGATCAACGACCCGGCCGTGATCATTGCCGATGAACCGACCGCCCACCTTGATAGCAAGCTTTCCCGCGAATTCATGGAGATTGTCGCCACCTTCAAGGCTCAGGGCAAGACCGTACTGATCGCCAGCCACGACCCCATAGCCTACGATTCCCACCTCGCTGACCGTGTCGTGGAGATGCGGGACGGCCGCACAGCCGCCGGCAGGCCGGAACCATGACGCAGCATCCCGCCATACAGGCGTTGCTCATCTCGTCCCTGCTGATTGCCGGCATGTTGCTGTATGCGGCCTGGTATGGAGCCAAGATCCTCCGTTCCTGGGATCTGCACAGCGGCAGCGAGCTCCAGTTGCAACTCGAGCGGCGGACCTACCTGATTTCGTCCATCTTAGGCTATGTCCTGGCCTTTCAGATCCTCTCCCTGTTTCTGTTCATATTTACCGCCGACACGCTGCACAGTCAATTCACCGGCGCCATGTGCGCGGCCGGCAGCCTCAACGCAAACGGTTACGGTTATCCGACGCTTTTTCTGAAGATCGCCACCTGTCTCCTGGCCGGCGTGTGGCTGATCATCAATCATGTGGATACCCGCGGGTATGACTACCCCCTTATAAAGGTGAAATACGGTATTCTCGTCGCCATACTGGCGCCGCTGGTGCTTCTGGAAGCCTTTTTCCAGTTCAGGTATTTTCTGGGATTACATGCGGATGTGATCACTTCCTGCTGCGGAAGCCTGTTCAGTACGGAGAAGGGGAGTGTCGGCGGTGATCTTGCCGGGTTGCCGGCCGCCCCCATGGAGTGGGCCTTTTACTCCGCCATGGCAGCGACCTTTGCCAGCGGCATTCTCTTCTGCCTGAAAGGTCGCGGCGGCTATTTTTTTCCAATCGCCAGCGGCCTTACGTTCCTTGTCTCGGCAGCATCGTTGGTTTCGTTCATCTGCCTCTACGTCTATGAACTGCCGTCCCATCACTGCCCGTTTTGCATTCTCCAGCGGGAATACGGTTATGTGGGATATGCCCTCTATGCAAGCCTCTTCGGCGGCGGGGTGGCAGGATTGGGTACGGGGGCGCTGATGCCGTTTCGTAACCGCGCCAGCCTTTCGCTTATTATTCCGGCGGCCCAACATAAGCTCTCCATACTTGCAATGGCATCATACCTGTTATTTAGCCTGATCGTTTCCTATTACCAGATTTTTTCACCGCTCCGGCTTTTCCCCTAGTTTTTTCAGTATTGCTAAAAACGACTGTTTACAGTATTGTTTCATGACTGAAATACTCAAATAATTTTGACTCGACGTGGAGGCGACAATGTTCAGCGAAGCAGGTAAAACCAAATTCCAGGTCGATCTGCGCGCGCATTTGCGTGAACAGAACATCAGCGATAATCTGGTTCATCTTCTTTGTGAGATCGCCGAAGCAAGCAAATACGTCATCAATGCGGTGCGCACCGGTGATCTTGGTGTCGCTGGAACCTCGAACCTCTATGGCGAAGATCAGTTGGCCCTGGATGTGCTCTCCGATCGTATCATGCGGAAGCGCCTGATCCATTCCGGCGTGGTGTGCAATATTGCTTCAGAGGAGATGGAAGAGATCTATCAGGTCACCAGCAATCCCCAAGGCATGTTTTCGGTGGCGTACGATCCCCTGGATGGTTCGTCGCTGGTGGACGTGAACCTGGCGGTAGGAACCATTGTCGGCATCTACCAGGGGTGTGAGCTGCTCCAACCGGGGCGCAAAATGGTCGGGTCCATGTATATCCTCTACGGACCGCGGGTTTCGCTGGTCTACTCCATAGGCAAGGGGGTCTTCGAATTTACCATGAACCAGTTGATGGAGTTCACCTTGACCAGGGAGCATATCCGGATGAAACCGAGCGGGGATATCCATTCTCCGGGAGGCCTGCGCAAGAAATACACGGAAGAAAATGAGCTTTTTATCCGCCATCTGGAGGGCAAGGGTTCAAAACTGCGTTATTCGGGCGGCTTTGTGCCGGATATCAATCAGGTGTTGATGAAGGGGAAAGGGATATTCTTCTACCCGGCCCTCACGGATACCCCCAACGGCAAACTGCGACTGCTGTTCGAACTCAATCCCATGGCGTATCTCATGGAGCAGGCCGGTGGGGCCGCCACCAACGG
>JBEKFJ010000307.1:0-2561 GCA_050013355.1 Oryzomonas sp. | reverse complement strand
GGCAGCAGCACGAGCATCGACCCGATTACGCCGACCGTTCCCCTGAGCAGGTGGGCGGTGCTTACCCCCACGAAACCCCCGGTTTGCACCTGCTGCCCGAGGAACATGGTCCTGTCCCGGAAGAAGGCGAACAGGGTCGCAAGGGTGAACATCAGCCCGAAAAACGCCAACAGCTTATAGGAGCGCAGGCGGATCTCCTTGAAGCGGAACAGGGTGTAGGCCATGAACAGCAGCGCCAAGGGGACCAGGTAGGAGGCCAGACCGAAGCAGACGAAGAACAGATCGGCCACCTGAGCGCCCAGGCGTCCCCCAAGGTTGTGGATGCCCCCCTCGCTGGAGTAGTTGTTGAAGGATACGTCGCCGGCGTTGAAGGTCAGAAACGCCAGCAGGATGAAGACGCCAACCGTGGCAAGCGCCATTCCCTGCAGCTCTTTGGTGAGTTTTTCTTTCTTTTGTTCTGCCATGGGGTTTATAGGGGCTCAATTGCAATCAAGTAGTTGATGAAACCGAGCCATATTACCCGTAATCCGGGGGGAGAGGCAAAGGAAAAAATCGAAGGCTTTCTTATGCCTTATTCAGGCGGCGGGTCCGCGATGATGTTGGTGGTCAGCGAGGCTTCGCTATATCCATAGGATTTTGACCAATTGCCCCACCTGCCGAAACTCCGGGTCGCCCGTTACCAGGGCGGCGTTATGCTCCATGGCGGAGGCGACGGCAAAGGTATCGGCGTATGACATGGCAAAGCGCGCCTTCAATTCGGCGGCCCTGAAGATAAGCTCATTGGGGCAGGGGAGAATAGCAAGTCCGAGGCTGTTGAGTTTTACAAGCATCTGCAATTTGGCTTCTTCTCCCGATCTTCGCTGTACGATGTAGATGAGCTCTCCGACATTGATAGCGGATATCAGACGAGGCACTTCATTTCTCGTCGCTTCCATAAGCAACTCTCGCACCTTTTCAGCACCGGGTTCCTGGTAGAAAAAGCGGAGCATCGCAAAACTGTCGAAGAGGATGCTACTCATTCCTGAAATCTCTGTGACGTTCCTTCAACAACTCTTCCGCGGCTGACGGCCCGCCATCACGCAAAAAACCGTATGCGTCATCAACCGGTTCCATTACTACCGGTACAATGCAAATAACATTGCCGTACTCCACAAAACGCACCTCGGTGCCGGGCTCGATTTGATGCCGTTTCCTGATATCGCCAGGTATGAGAACCTGCCCTTTTACCGTTACCTTTGATGACTTTTCCATGGTGCCTCCCTTAAATGTATTACCTTTTTCTAGAATAGTAATACCTGTTGTCAAAATCATCAAGCGGAAATATTTTGCTACGTTCGGCCTCCGCAGGGGCACAAACAAAAAGCTGATTTTTTTGACCTCTGTCATGTAAGATTCGGAAATAAGAAGGCATGATGACAACCATGGAAACGCTCACGAAGCTTCAGAAAAAGGATATCAGGCTGATCGGCAAGTTCGTCGAGGTCTACTGTGCTGGCAAGCATGGGACCGGCGAACGTTCGCTGTTTCGTCTTCCGGCAGGGCAGGGAGAACGCAGGCTGTGCCCGGTATGCGCCGAATTCATGGCGTACGCTGTCGCCAGACGAATGAAATGCCCGCTGGAGGCCGAGAAACCGACCTGCAAACACTGCCGGATCCATTGCTATAACAAGGCGAACCTGTCAAAGGTGAAGGAGATCATGGCTTACTCCGGGAAAAGGCTGATGCTGCGGGGGAGGCTGGATTATATCTGGCATTACTTCTTCTGAAACCGTGATTCACAACCTGCCACAGAGACACAGAGACACTGAGATAAACATTTCAATGACTAGACAACATTTCGGCCCCATTTCTCTTCACCATTCAGGAATTGAGGATAATTGAAAAACTCTGTGATTTTTCTCTGTGTCTCTGTGTCTCTGTGGCAAACCTTCCGATATTGGTTTGATCGAATAAAACATACGAAAATTCTGAAAAAGGAGAACAAACCATGTTGAGAAAGATCGTGAAGATAGACCGGGACAAATGCGATGGCTGCGGGGTGTGCGTCCCCTCCTGCGCCGAAGGGGCCATAAAGATCGTTGACGGCAAGGCGGTGTTGGCGGCGGACAGCCTGTGCGACGGCCTTGGGGCCTGCCTGGGCGAATGCCCGCGGGACGCCATTACCGTTGAAGAGCGCGAGGCCGACGGATTCGATGAAGCGGCCGTTGAACAGCACCTGGCGGCCCAGGGCAGGCCCGTGCCGAACCATCACCACTCCGCTCCGGCACCTGCCGCGCCGAGCCATCACCACCACGGCGGCTGCCCCGGCTCCCGCGCCATGAGTTTTGACCGCCCGCAGGAGACGCCTGCTTCAGAGGCCCTTGGCAGCCGCCAGAGCCAACTGGCCCAGTGGCCGGTGCAACTGCACCTGGTATCCACCAGCGCCCCTTATTTCCAGGGCGCCGACCTGTTGATCACGGCTGACTGCGTGCCGGTGGCCTATGCCGGCTACCACGAGGATTTCCTCAAGGGGCGCGCCGTTGTCATGGGCTGCCCCAAGCTGGACGACAACCAGTTCTACC
>JBEKFJ010000306.1:0-2566 GCA_050013355.1 Oryzomonas sp. | reverse complement strand
TCACGGTTGAAATTGGGCCAGATCTCGGTCTCCATGATGATGACCAGCGCCGGCTTGATGGCGTCCAGGGTGCGGCGTACAGCGGGCAAAAAGTCAAAGGGGAAGTAGATGCACAGGTCTTTTTCCGGAAAACCGGAGGTCACCCCGCGGCCGGTCTCGGTGGTGTTGGAGACCACGATGCAATGGCCGGGATAACGTAAGCGCAGCGCCTTGAGCAATGGCCGGGCGGCAATGGATTCCCCCACCGACACGGCATGCAGCCAGATCACCGGGCGGTTGGCTATGGCGGCGAGGCAGGCCCGGGGGATATGCCCAAAGCGCTCGCCCAGGGCCGCCGGCCGGCCGCGGCTGACGGAACGGTACAGATGATAGAGGAGCGCCGGCACGAGCAGGAAGAGGGAGAGTATGTTGTAGGCCGCGAAGAACATGGAAGAATTCACGCCCCGCAGGCGGGAGCCTGCTCCCGGTCAAGCCCCATCAGGTAGTAGAGCGCCACGGCCGTAAGATGCACCCCCCCCCACGCCCAGAGGACGTCACTGACGAAGTGGCCTCCTTGGGCAATGCGGGCCACCCCCATAACAAGGCCGTAGATCATGCCCAACGTGAATATCCGGATAGCGGTTCGCGGTGAGCGGCGGCGCAGGGCGAAAAACGGCATGGCCAGGTAGAAGGCCGATGCGCCGTGTCCGGAGGGAAACGATTTTCCCTTGCCCGCCACGCCCTTTTCCCATGGCTGGCGAAACGTCTTCGTACCCCCGAACTGGGTGATATCGCGCGGACGCGGACGTCCCCAATGATCCTTGAAGGCCGTATTGACCAGCAAGCCTGGTCCCAGCATCAGCAAGACCACCATAAACGCCGCGCCCTTTCTGTATGACGCCAATCCGGGCTTGAAGCATCCTGCCGCGAACAGCGCCAGGGCGGCTGATCCCAGGATATAGGCGGGATAATAACCGTACTGGTAAAGGAAGTGCCACGGCTGGGCGTCTCCCACCGGCCATGCCCCATCGATATGAAAGAAGGTGGCGACCTTCAGGTCGGCGCCGGTGACGGCGATCAACGCAGTTGCCGCCGCCAGCACCGCAATCGGCACCCCGAAATCCACTACCTTTCTGTTCAGCATGACGGCTCCCCGGCCCGTTTCCAGCGGCGATGCACCCAGTACCAGTCCGCCGGGTGGGCGACGGTAAAGTCCTCCACATAACGCGACAAGGACTGGACGTCGCGCTGAATGCCCTGCTCGGACGTGTCGCTGCCCAGTTCGAATTCGGGATGCACGGTGATGACGTTTGTTGCGCCTTCGCGGTGGATGAAGGCCGGGACCAGGGCCGCTCCGGTCTTCCGGCCGATGATGACCGGCGCCTTGCTGGCCCAGGCCTTTCTGCCGAGGACATCGATCAGCGCCCCGTCTTCGGGGAAAACAGCCTGATCCGCCAGGATGCCGATTATGCCGTCTCCTTTCAGCACGCCGAGCATCGTTTTCAGGGCGCCCTGTTTGTAAATGATCCTGTTATTGTAATGGAGCCGCATGCTTTCCACCATGGCGTTGATGAAGGGGTTGTTCTGGCGGCGTGCTACGACCGCAACGGGTTCGTTGCACGCGTGGGAGAAGGCCAGGGCCAGCAGTTCCCAGTTGCCGCAATGGCCGGTCACGAAGATGACCCCTTTGTGCCGCTCCCTGGCGCGTTCGTAGTTTTCGTACCCCCTGTATTCGACGTTGTTGAGGATGGCTTCTCCCCTGCCGTGATAGAGCCTGCAGGTCTCAAGCAGCGATATCCCCAGATGCCGGAACAGTTCACGGGCAATCTCCTCCGGGGCCTCCAGGGGGCACGTCCAGTCGGGGTGCCTCTTCATGAAGGGAAGTGCCTGGCTGATATTGTCGATGGCGACCCGGCGCCTCTTGGGCACCAGCCGGGCGATGAGGCCGCCGACAGCCTTTCCGGCCGGTAGCATGGCGCCGCCGGGGACAACCGCCGCCGCCAGCGAAAAAAGATAGAACAGAGCCGCCTGAGCCGACCAGATGAGGCGTTTCATGGCACGTCGCTGGGGTCACCGGCATTGCGGTCGCTGAACTGCAGGGAGTGGAGCCGGCTGTAGAGACTGCTGTTCTTCAACAGGTCTTCATGGGAACCGCTTTCCACGATGCGCCCCTGTTCAAGGACAAGGATGGTATCGGCATGCAGCACGGTGGAGAGGCGGTGGGCAATGACAAAGGTGGTGCGGTTGACCATCAGGTTGTCCAGGGCCTTTTGCACCATCTGTTCGCTTTCCGTGTCCAGGGCGCTGGTGGCTTCGTCCAGTATCAGGATCGGCGCATTCTTGAGAAGCGCCCGCGCGATGCAGATGCGCTGGCGTTGTCCGCCGGACAGCCGCAGTCCACGGTCGCCGATGTTGGTGTCGTACCCATGGGGCAACTGCTGGATGAAATCGTGGGCATAGGCCGCCTTGGCCGCCTCCGCCACCTCTTCCAGTGTGGCGCCCGGTTTCCCGTAACGGATGTTGTTGGCGATGCTTTCGTTGAACAGGGTGGTTTCCTGGTCTACCAGCGCAATCTGGGAAACCAGGG
>JBEKFJ010000305.1:0-2595 GCA_050013355.1 Oryzomonas sp. | reverse complement strand
CTTCGAGCGCCGCGCCCCCGGCCTGTACCACAACACCGCCGTGGTCTTAGAAAAGGACGGCTCCACGGCCGGCATCTACCGCAAGATGCACATCCCCGACGATCCCGGTTTTTACGAGAAGTTCTATTTCACGCCGGGCGACCTGGGGTTCAACCCGGTCAAGACCTCGGTCGGGACCCTCGGAGTCCTGGTCTGCTGGGACCAGTGGTATCCCGAGAGTGCCCGCCTGATGGCCCTGGCCGGAGCCGATCTTCTGATCTACCCGACTGCCATCGGATGGGACCCGGCCGATAGTGCGGCGGAGAAGGGGCGCCAGCGCGACGCCTGGATCATCGTCCAGCGCGGCCATGCCGTGGCCAACGGTCTGCCGCTTTTGGCCGTCAACCGGGTTGGTTTCGAACCGTCCGCCCTCCACCCGGAAACCGGGATCCAGTTTTGGGGGAGCAGCTTTGCGGCAGGGCCGCAGGGGGAACTGCTGGCCGAGGCTTCACAGGAGAACGAGGAGATCCTGCTGGTGGATCTGGACCTGGCACGGAGCGAAACCGTGCGGCGCATCTGGCCGTTTCTCCGTGACCGGCGTATTGACGCCTATGGGGATTTGTTGAAGCGTTTCCGGGATTGATGCGGTTTATCTAGTTGTAAGATAGGCGTTATCTCAGATTGATCGTGAAAAGCAGAGGCCTCCAAAGGTGGAAGAATTTTTTTGGAGGTCTCTGTTTTTTCATATCAAAATTGGTACTTTTGCCACAGAGCCTCGGAGACACAGAGAAAATCGCAGAGTTTTTTTAAACATTCTCAAATCCTGAATGGTGAAGAGAAATAAGGCCGAAATGTTGTCTAATCGTTTCAAATATTTTTCTCGGTGTCTCTGTGTCTCTGTGGCAAATGCTTTTTCTGGGTTCATATGCTCGGCGGGTGCGGCCGAAGTTAAGGGCTACCCCTGTAACCCCACCTCTTGGGCCAAAGCCCGCCAGGCCGGCAGGCTCCGTTCGATCATCCCCTTGTCCACGCAGTACGCGATCCTGAAGAAGCCCGGCGCCCCGAACCCGCTTCCCGGCACCAGGAGGATGCGGTGCTTCTGAGCCAGCTTGATGAATTCCACGTCGTCGGCCAAGGGCGAAACAGGAAAGAGGTAAAAGGCGCCGTCCGGTTTGACCAGCCTGAAGCCCATGGCCGACAGTTCGCTGACCAGAAGATCGCGTTTTGCCTGATACAGGCCGATGTCCACCGACTCGTCCTGCAGTTTGGCCACCAGGCGCTGCATGAGGGCCGGCGCATTGACGAACCCCAACACCCGGTTGCTGAAGACGGCGCCTTCCATGAACTGCATGGCGGTGGCCATGGCGGGGTTGATGGCCAGGTAACCGATCCTTTCTCCGGGCAAGGCCAAATCCTTGCTGTGGGAGGTGACGATGACGGCGTTTTCCACCAGGGGAAAGATGTTGGGGACATGCTTGCCGTCATAGGAGATGCGGGCATAGGGCTCATCGGAGATGACGTAGATATGGTGGCTGGTCTTCTGCTGGGCCTTTTGCAAAAGCCCGCCGAGCCGGCTCAGGCTTTCCGCCGGATAGACCACCCCGGTCGGGTTGTTGGGTGAACAGATGATAATGGCCCGCGTCTTTGGCGTGAGCGCCTTTTCGATGGCTTCGATGTCGAGCTGGAATGTGGCGCGGTCGGTCCAGACCTCCACCGGCACGCCGCCGTGATTGTCGATGTAGAATTTGTATTCCACAAAATAGGGGGCCAGGATGATGACCTCTTCGCCGGGGTTGAGGATGGTCTTGAGCACCACGTTGAGCGCCCCTCCTGCGCCGCAGGTCATGATAACGTGGGAGGCTGTGACCGGCATCCCGGAATCCCTGGCCAGTTTGGCCGCCACGGCGGCCCGGGTTTCGGCGTAGCCCGCATTGTTCATGTAACTGTGCATGCCGGGCAGAGGATGTTGCGCCAGGGCTAATAGCTCGCAGTTGAAGGCTTCGGGCGGGTCCACATTCGGGTTTCCCAGGGTGAAGTCGTAGACGTTGTCGGCACCGTATTCCCTGCGCAGGACATCTCCTTCCTCGAACATCTTGCGAATCCAGGATGATCGTGAGATGAATCCGGCGATTTTGGTGGCGATGGCCATGGTTGTTTCCTCCCTGGTGCCTTTTCTGGTAAGATGATCTCTCTTTATTACTACAACAGTTCCGGAGAACTCAATGGAAATTCCTTCCTTCCCCGAGTCGCGACCGCTCGATCTTGCCGACAAGCCCCTGCTGGACGCGAAATTCTCCGTCCTTCAACCCCGAGTCTCCGAGTTGACCTTTGCCGGACTGTACCTGTTCCGCAACGCCCATGACTACCTGCTGACCATGGTGGGGGATTCGCCGGTGGTGCTGGGGCGCGGTTATTCGGGCGAGCGTTACTGCATGCCGCCCCTGGACGGTGACGTGGCAGGGGCGCTTGAGGTGCTGTGGGACAACGGGGTGGATCTCTACGGCGCCGATGAAGCGCTTGCCGAGCGCTGTCTGAAGCAGGGAAGGGTGGCTGCGGTCGAAGACCGCGATGCGTTCGATTATCTCTACCTGCGGGAGGAGTTGGCCACCCTGCCGG
>JBEKFJ010000304.1:0-4703 GCA_050013355.1 Oryzomonas sp. | reverse complement strand
ACGTCGATCTCCTGACCTCGAAACAAAAGGCCATCTTTGACAAGTTTCTCCAGCCGCTGCTGGATGCGCCCCGCCGGTAGCCGGCAGCGCAATCCATACAGGGGAAACCCTGATGAAAAGGCGGCTGATCGGTCGCCTTCCGTTTCTCTCCGGAATAGGGAGCGCACAAGCGGGGCTCGGAATTACGGCGCTCTGGAACAGGCGACATGAGGAGTATCCGGATAGAAAGGGTAGAAACAGGACAATGATTTCGACGCTAAAAAATTCCGACTGAAGGAGGGGCTATGGGTATCTTCAACGTATGGAATAGTGTGAGAGTTTGTCGTACCCGCATGATCAACAAGGATTTTTTTGAGTGCAAGGTGAAGAGGCCTAATCCGGAATTCTGCGAATATTCACTCAGCATGGGGGACAGCTACATCTGCAACCATCCCGAACGGCTCGGATTTTCGAACAAGAAATAGCAAGCATACCTCAATCGCTCCCGTGGCCGTTTTGCCGCCTGGGTAACCTGAAGACACCATACGACACGGTGTTGATCGAGGAAACGTTACATGGGAATTTCGAAACATCCTTCCGTAGTTACCATGCCGAAAGCCGAGAGACCTTGCCCTTCCATCCTCGATTTCCTGAGCAAAAGATTCCCCGCCATTTCCCGGGAGACTTGGGAGGAACGGATCTCAGAGGGAAAGGTCCTCGACGAAAAGGCGCAGCGGATCAGCCTGGATACGGAATACGCCCCCATGAAACGCATCTATTATTTCCGCGAAGTAGGCACCGAACCGTCCATCCCTTTTACCGAAAAGATCCTGCATGTGGACAGAGATATCCTGGTCGCCTGCAAACCCCATTTCCTTCCCGTAACCCCAGGCGGACGGTATGTCGACGAATGCCTGTTGAACCGCCTGCGGAACGGCACCGGGATCGAAGACTTGGCGCCGCTGCACCGCATAGATCGCGAAACAGCCGGATTAGTGCTTTTTTCCGTCAATAAAAAGAGCCGGGGGCTCTATGGCAAGCTCTTCATGGATGGTCTTGTTGAAAAAACCTATCAGGCCCTCTCCGCGTGTCAGCCGCTCCAGGAAACAGCTTCATGGGATGTTGCAAACAGGATAGAGCGGGGGGAACCGTGGTTCCGGATGAAGACGGTACCCGGCCGTGTCAATGCCCGGTCCGCAATCCATCTGGTGGAGATCAAAGGAGCGCTGGCCCGTTTTGTCCTGCAACCGCAAACCGGTAAAACCCATCAACTGCGGCTCCACATGAGCGGTCTCGGGTTTGGGATACTGAACGACAGGTGCTACCCTGTGTTGCAGGCCGAAGGTGAGGACGACTTCCATACCCCGCTCCAGCTTGTCGCCCAAAGGCTGCGCTTCAGGGACCCCCTCAGCGCTCAGATCAGGGAGTTTGCATCCGAGCGCCCGCTGTTGTGGTAGCCCGGTACAGCTAGAAAAAGCATGTGCCACAGGGCCGCATAGATACGGATATAAACATTTCAAAGGGTTAGACAATATTTCGGTCGGATTTGAGAATTTTTGAAAAACTCTGAGATTTCCTCCGTGTCTCAGCGTCTTTGTGGCTAAGCTTCAGATTTTATGATAACTTGCTCAGCGAGCCGTACCATGGTATAGTTTAAAAAAGCCTGAACCACAGGGACAACATCCTGTGGTTTTTTTGTGGGCGCAGGATGAGAGAGTATTCCCATGAACCCGACCGCATTTTCATCACTCCGGCTGAAAGCCCCCCTGCTCAAGAACCTGGTATCCCTTGGCTATGCCGAGATGACACCGATCCAGGCCCACTCGCTGCCGCTCATCCTGGCCGGCAAGGACGTGATCGCAAAGGCTAAGACCGGCAGCGGCAAGACCGCGGCCTTTGGCATCGGCCTGCTGACCCACCTGGATGCGTCATCTTTCCGGGTGCAGGCGCTGGTGCTCTGCCCGACCCGGGAGTTGGCCGATCAGGTCGGCAAGGAGTTGCGCCGCATTGCCCGTTTTACCGACAACATCAAGATCCTGACGGTGTGCGGCGGCGTCCCATTCGGTCCTCAACTCACCTCCCTGGAACATGGCGCCCACGTGGTGGTCGGAACCCCCGGCCGCCTGCTGGATCATCTGCGCCGCGGCAGCCTCGACCTGTCCGCCTTGCGCACCCTGGTGCTGGACGAGGCCGACCGCATGCTTGACATGGGGTTTCAGGAGGATATCAGCGCCCTGATCGCCGCCATCCCGCCCAAAAGGCAAACCCTGCTGTTTTCCGCCACCTACCCGGAGTCGATTGCCGCCATGAGCGCGGTGGTCCAGCACGAGCCGGTGGAGGTCAGCGTGGACGAGACCCATGACGAGGGATCCATTGAGCAGGTCTTCTACGAGGTGGACCACGAACAGCGGACCGAGGCGGTGGCACGCATTCTCAGCCATTATCGCCCGGAATCGGCCCTGGTCTTCTGCAACACCAAGCTGGAATGCCAGGATCGGGCTGGATATCAAGGAGTTGCCTGCGGTGATCAATTATGAACTCTCCCGCAACCCGGAGATCCATACCCACCGCATCGGCCGTACGGGTCGTGCCGGGGGGCAAGGGCTGGCCGTCAGCCTGGTGACCCCGAGGGAGAGCCGGTTGACCGCTGCCATTGAAGATGTGCTGGGGAGCACCATTGTCCGCGGCGACCTTGCCATGCTGGCAACGGCACCGGGCCGGCCGCCGGCACCCCCCATGGTTACGCTCTGCATCGACGGCGGGCGCAAGAACAAACTGCGCCCTGGGGACATCCTGGGCGCCCTGACCGGCGAGGGGGGGATTTCGGGGAGCGAGGCCGGCAGGATCGATGTTTTCGACTTCCATACTTACGTGGCGATTGTGCGGCACAGCAGCGATCAGGCCCTGGCCTGCCTGGGAAAAAACAGGATCAAGGGGCGCTTCTTCAAGGTGCGGAAAATAGACTGACGGTCATGGCATGTGCAGGGAAGGCATGGGGAACAACGGATCGGACGCATGAGCAATAATCCCAGATATTCCATTAGGCGGAGCAAAGCTCCTGCACGAGCCCTGCCGGACATATTCCGGCATCTTGCCGCCCGGTTTCCTCACCAATAGCCCTGCTATTACCTCGTCAACCGGACGACAAGCCACTCGGAATATGCCTCGGCAGCATCTCGTGCCCTAATGGAAAATCTGGGATAATAAAATCTGCGGCGCACTCCATGGAGTGGTATAGTAATGGTAGCCTTGAAGATGCCGGCACGCACCGGCAACCAAACGAGAAAAAGGAGGAAAACTCATGAGCAAGGGCGTGGACAGTAAAAAAGAAACCAAAAAAGAACCGGCCAAGACACCGAAGGAAAAGAAGGCTGAAAAGAAGATCAAAAAGGCTGAAAAGAAGAGTAAATAACGGCATTCTGGAACATGTTTCACGAAAGATGGGGGGGAATGGGATAATGTTAGACCTGTACAAGCAAGGTGTTTTCAGTTGGGCAGAGCTTGTCACCACGGACGTGGAGGGGGCCAAGCGATTCTATACCGGTCTCCTCGGCTGGACCACCGAACCGGCCCCGGTCGAGGGGATGTCGTATACCCTGGCAAAAGTCGGTGAAGAGCGGGTCGCCGGGATCATGTCAGTGCAGCAGTGCGAGGGTGGCGAGGTGCCTCCCCATTGGGGGGTCTACATCACCGTCGACGACGTGGATGCCACCGCACGCAAGGCCGGGGAACTGGGGGGAAAGGTGCTCATGCCCCCGACCGACATTCCGAACGTGGGGCGGTTCTCCGTGCTCATGGACCCGCAGGGGGTGGTGTTCTCGGTGATTACCTACGTGCCGATGCCGAAGTAACGTATTGTTAATAGGCGGCCGTGCAGCCACAGGGACGCTGAGAAAATCAAAACCTGCCATGGAGACACAGAGAAAACCAGGAGTAAGGCAAGAAAAAAATTCTTGATGATGGTTTACCGAAAAATAGTTTTTTGTTTTTCTCTGTGGACCTCTGTGTCTCTGTGGCTGATGTCAGCCTGCCTCTCCGTGGCTCTGTGGCACATGCTTTTTCTGGTTTAACTGTTCGAGTTCATGCCAGCGCCGCGCCGAGTCGATATCCCGCATGACGCCGCGCACGTCGGCAGGGAAGGAGTTCTGCTCAAAACGTCCGGTCAGTATGCTCTCCGGGGTGAGTTCGCCTCTGGAGTACAGCTTCCAGATCTCCCTGGCGTAGTCGGTGGCCAGAAGCTCGGGCGCAAAGCGGCCGAAGTATGCGGTCATGTTGGCGACATCCCGCCTGAGCATGTCGGCTGCGTTGTTGTTTCCCGCGGCATCGATGGCCTGGGGCAAGTCGATAATGACCAACCCGTCGCTTCCGACCAGCACGTTGTACTCGGACAGGTCGCCGTGGACGAGCCCTGCACAGAGCATGAGGACGATCTGTGCGATCATGGTGCGGTGATAATCACGTGCCTGCTCCGGCGTCAGCCTTACATCATTGAGCCTCGGTGCGTTGTTGCCGTTATCGTCGGCTACCAACTCCATCAGCAGAATTCCTCCGGAATAGTTGAAAATCTGCGGCACACGCACCCCGGCGGCTGCCAGACGCTGCAGGGCGTTCACCTCGGCGTTCTGCCAAGCCCCCTCCTGCTCTTTGCGGCCGAATTTCGAATTCTTCCCCATGGCGCGCGCCTGGCGGCTGTTCTTCACCTTACGCCCTTCCTGATAGCGGGC
>JBEKFJ010000303.1:0-2631 GCA_050013355.1 Oryzomonas sp. | reverse complement strand
CCGAAGATATCGCGAACGTAAAAGACGTCGTCCACCTGGTCAACCTTGGTGGATATCTTGGAAACGCCTATGTAGAGCCCCAGATGGGTCAGGGTGCTGGTGATCAGGTAGAGAAGCCCGACCTTGTCATGGGTGTAGATATCGATGACCGTATAGTCCTCCGACACCTCGTTGTCGATCTCGACACGGGTCGGGAAAAGCGGGATGGGGCGGGCGATGAGGAGCGAGGGGCGCTGTCGATTCTCCACAAGTTCCGCCACGCTGACCTCGCCATGCAGGGCCCGGCGCATGTCGCCCTGGACCTTTTTCCAGCGCTGTTCGTCGGTGATGACCAGGCCTTGGGGCGAATTGACCTGAAGTATGTCCAGCACCTTGCCGTTGCGGCTGGTGTTGATCTGGGCTCCCAGGATGTTGACGCCGTTGGCGGCCATGACACCGGTAATGCGCGAAAACAGCCCCGGCATGTCGTGGGTGCAGATGGTGAACTCGGAATAGCCGTTCTCCTGCTGATGGACGATCTTCATAAGGAGGTCGTCCGTTTCCAGGCCGAGCAGCAGTCGGGCATGGCCGGAGATCAGGGCCAGGTCGTTGGAAAGCAGCAACCGGACCGGCATAGCTTTAAGTTCTTCCCGGACCGCCGCTACCGGAAATTCGTCCTGCAACAGCTCCGTAACCTTCCTGATGACCTCCTTGACCCGCTCGCTGCTGGCTTCCAGGTGAAAATCGCCCCGTTCCAGCACATTAAAGGCCTTTTCGTACAGTTCCTGGAACAGAAGCGCCTTCCAGTTGGTCCAGACGTCCGAGCCCACCGCCCTGACATCGGCAATGGTCAACAGAAACAGCATCATCAGGTTTTCGCTCGTTTCCATCTGGCGTGCAAACTGGACCACCATCCGTTCGTCGTGCAGATCGCGTCGCTGGGAGATGTGGGCAAACAGCAGGTGCTGCCGCACCAGGAATTCCAGCCGTTCGGTGCCCTCCTTGGTAAGCCCCATACGCCGGGCAATGGTGGGGATCATGGCTGCGCCCTTTTCGGCGTGGCCGCCCCCCTCCCCCTTGCCGATGTCGTGAAACAGAACCGCCAACAGCAGCAGTTCGCGCTTGCCGATCTGGGAAGCCACCTCGCACGGGAAGGGGAGCACGTCCTTTGATTGACCGGTCAGCATCTTCTCTGCCTCTTCCACGGCAAACAGGGTATGAATATCCACGGTATAGATATGGTAGACGTCGTGCTGCACCTTGCAGTAGATATGTTCAAGTTCGGGGATGTAGCGATTGAGGAACTCCAGGTGGTGCATCCTCCGCAGGGTTTCGGCCACATCCTTGGGCGAACGGAGGATGGCCAGAAACGATTGGTTCACATCGCGGTTGCGGCGGAACTTGTCGTTGACAAAGTGCAGGCTTTTGCGGACCAACGCCTTGACGCGGACGTTCAGGCTGACACCGTGCTTCTGGGCCAGCTCGAATAGACGCATCAGTACGACCGGGTTTTGCTCCAGCACGGTCTCATCCGGGATGATCAACTCACCCTTGAGCACGTAACATCCGTCTCCCACCGGCCGGCGCACGAAATAGCCGAGAATCTTCAGTGCCCCCTCATCACGCCAGATGCATTGCGACACCAGGCTTGAGGCAAAGTGTTCGACCCGGATTGCGTGACGGTAGTAGTCCCGCATGAAATCTTCAACCGCAAGCACCTCGCCGTGGTCATGGTAACCCATGAAACGGGCCAGGTGCACCTGGGCGTCAAAGGTGAGCTGGTCGTTCTTGCGGCCGTTGAAGTAATGCAGTTCATTGCGGATGCGCCAGAGGTAATCGAGGGAGGAGTTATAGCTGTCCAACTCCTCTTCCGTCAGTATACCCTTGATAATCAATTCCTTGGGGCTCGTATACTTGTACTTGACGCGCGCCGCCCACATGGCGGTCTGCAGGTCGCGCAATCCACCCTCCCCCTCCTTCAGGTTGGGTTCCAGCAGGTAGACGGTCGAGCCGTACTTCATCCGCCGACTCTTCATGTCGGCCATCTTTTCCTTGACGAACTTGTCGCTGGATTTGGTCAGGATCTGGGTGAAGATCACCTTGAGGAGATTGTCGAATAACGGTCTGCTTCCGCTTAGGTAGCGGGCGTCCATCAGTGCGGTCTTGACCGTGCTGTCCGCGGCCGCCATTTCGACGCAATCGGCGATCTTCCGTACCGAATACCCCACGTCCAGACGCATGTCCCACAGGAAATACAACAACTTCTGGGCCACGTCCTCCACGCGTGCCGCCGGCATGCTGCCGTCGTGCAGGAACATGATGTCGATATCGGAGCAGGGGTTCAATTCGCCGCGGCCATACCCCCCGACCGCCACCAGGGTGATGCGCTCCATCATGCTGCCGCCGTCAACGTCATACAGGATACTCTGGAAGAGCTTGTTGTTGAGCTCATCCATCATGTCGCAGATCAGGTGGGTCACCTCGCTGCCGGATGCGCCCGCATCGTGCAGTTTTCTTATCTCCTCGCGGTAGCGGCCGAGAAAATTCTTGCAACCGGAAAAATACAACGGCCGTTTCTCTTCGAACCCGGCCATGCCTGCGTCGCCAACAGCGCGTATGTCATCGGGGAAGTAAGGGTCGATAAAGAATTGC
>JBEKFJ010000302.1:0-2693 GCA_050013355.1 Oryzomonas sp. | reverse complement strand
GCCGGTCTTCCGGCTCAGGCTGATCAGTTGAAGGATCTCCCCCAGCCCAAGTTCTTCAAGGTTCCCGATGAGACTCATACGGAACGGCCCCTGCTCTGTGTAAAAAATGGGAAAAAATCGGTCAATTGTAAACTATCAACATTGGCAAAGTAAAGCCTTTATCCATGCCGTTCGCGCTTGGCAAAGGGGCGGCGGGAAGCACCGTTTTTCTCGCGCCCCCTGAAGATGAGCCGGATAGGCACGCCATCGAAACCGAATGCCTCCCTGAACCGATTGACCAGATAACGCTCATAGGAAAAATGTATGCTCTCCGGCTGATTGGTAAAGATGACAAAGGACGGTGGCCGGGTGCCGACCTGGGTGGCAAAGTAGAACTTTACGCGGCGGCCGTGGGCCAAGGGCGCATGGTGAGCATCCGTGGCCTCGGAAAAGACGCGGTTGAGATCCGAGGTTGTCACCCGGTGTATATACTGTCCCATGACATCATCCACGGTGGTCATGATCTTGCCGATGCGCTGGCCGGACCTGGCGGATACGAAGACGATCGGGGCGTACGCCAGGTACTTGAAGCCGGTCCTGACCTTGTCCACGTAGACCCCCAGGGTGCTGTTGTCCTTTTCCAGGGTGTCCCACTTGTTGACCACAAAGACACACCCCTTGCCGGCCTCGTGCACATAACCGGCGATGCGCTCATCCTGCTCCGTCACCCCCTCTTCGGCGTCGAGGACAACCAGGACGACATCGGCGCGCTCGATGCTGCGCAGGGAGTCCACCACACTGTATTTCTCCAGCTTTTCCGTGGTCTTGCCCTTGCGGCGGATACCGGCGGTATCGATCAGGAGGTAGGATTTCCTGTTGCAGGTAAAAAGGGTATCCACCGAATCGCGGGTCGTGCCGGCCGTTGGATTGGCCACCATCCGCTCGAAGCCGAGCAGACGGTTGACCAGGGACGATTTGCCCACGTTGGGGCGTCCCACCACGGCGATCCGGGTGATCTCCTCGTCGGGCACGCTGGTGTCCGCCGGGGGAAACACCTCCAGCAGATCCTCCATCAGATCGATAACACCGCGATTGTGTTCGGCCGATATGGTATGGAGATGCCCCACACCCAGGGAATAGAAATCAGCCGACTCATTCTCAAGCTTTTCGCCGTCCACCTTGTTGACCACATAGAAGACCGGTTTCGTCACGCGGCGCAGCATCTCGGCCACTTCCACATCAGCCGGGGTCAGGCCGCTTCTGGCATCCATCAGGAAGATGATGACGTCGGCCTCCTCCATTGCCAGGCGGGACTGCTCCCGCATCTGCTGCAGCAAACGGTCCTCGGTCACCGGTTCGAATCCGCCGGTGTCGATCAGGATGAACGGTTTTTCAAAGCGGTTGATGGCGGCGTAGTTGCGGTCACGGGTCACGCCGGGCGTATCATCGACGATGGCGCGGCGATGCCCCAACAGGCGGTTGAAAAGGGTCGATTTGCCCACGTTGGGGCGGCCGACTATGGCTACAATTGGTTTCATTCGTATCCTAACTCCCTCAGAACGGCCGTCCGTTCGGTCCAGCGCTCCTGCACCTTGACGAACAGTTCCAGATAAACCCTGGTCCCCAGCAGGCGTTCAATGTCACCCCGAGCAGCTTGGCCTATCTTCTTGAGCATTGCACCTTTTTTGCCGATCACGATCCCCTTTTGCCCTTCCCGCTCCACCAGGATGGTGGCGCTGATGGCGACCACGCCGTTCTCCCGCTCTATGAAGGAATCAACCATAACCGCCGTGGAATAAGGCACTTCTTCACCGGTCAGGCGAAACACCTTTTCCCGCACCAGTTCGGCGCAGATGACCCTTTCCGGCTGGTCGGTGAGGATATCGTCGGGAAAGTAGGCAACTCCAGCAGGGAGGCGCTCGCGAATCACCTCCACCAAGCGCTCTACGTTGCTGCCGGCCTTGGCCGAGATCGGCACCACCTCGGCAAAGGGGTGCAGGCGCGAGACACCGGCGATCAACTCCAGAAGCCGTTCCTTGGGCTCAACCAGGTCAACCTTGTTCAGCACCAGGAAAACCGGGGCGCCGGCCTTGGCAGCTACCTCCCGCACAAAGGCGTCATCCCGCAACGCTGTGGCGTCCACCACGAGCAAGAGCAGGTCAATACCCGAAATGGCTCCATAGGCGGCATCCACCATTGCCCGGTTCATGCGGCTTCTGGCGGCATGGATGCCGGGCGTGTCCACGAACACGATCTGGCTCGCCTCATCGGAGAGGATACCGCGAATAACAGTGCGGGTTGTTTGCGGCTTATCCGAAACCGCTACGATCTTCTCCCCGAGGATGCGGTTCAACAGCGTGGACTTGCCCACGTTCGGGCGACCGACAATGGAGACAAAACCAGATTTAAATATTTTATTTTTCATAGAGATAGGTCACATTCTTTAACTAGGTTATTTAATAATTTAGGTTGTTCAAAAATAGTCAGATCGTCGCACCCGCAGTATAATCGCCTCCGGCGATTATCGGTGACGAAGCGCAGCGGAGTTCATCCCGCAGGGACAGAACAGGAACGGTTCTGCTAAATGCCCTTCGGAGGCGTAGCAGGCCTACTCCGCCGAAGCAGCTTTGGCTGCGAAGGCCGGGCGCTACGCCGCACAATTTCATTTGTGAAATTGGACCGCGAAGGCGCCCGAAGGGTGAGGCCAAAGGCCT
>JBEKFJ010000301.1:0-2698 GCA_050013355.1 Oryzomonas sp. | reverse complement strand
GAAAGTTGGCCTTGAAAACAAACTTGGCAACTTGGAAACTTGACCCCGCCGCCCACCCCACATCCCCCGACTTATTCATTGTTGTTGAGCAAAAAAATCTTGACAGGCCGGATACGGAATCTTATTCTGAATGAGCGATCATTCAGAATAAGGGACAACAGATGTCTTGCAAGCGGGACGACATTTTTAACGCAGCACGCAACCTCATTGCCGAGTGCGGTTTCCACGGAGCCTCGGTTGCACTGATCGCCGACCGGGCCGGGGTCGGCGCCGGCACGATCTATCTCTACTTCAAGAGCAAGGACATCCTCATCAACGAGTTGTACCGGGATATCGAAAAGAGGGTGTCGGCCTTCATCCTCGAGGATTATCCCGGTACGAGACCAATCAGGGAACGGTTTGTCCATCTCGGGACCCGGCTTCTCACCTACTTCATCGCCAATCCGCTCGATTTCCGCTATGTGGAGCAATTCTACTACTCTCCGTTCGGTACGGCCTTTCGTAGGGACAGGATCATGGGCGAACCGGGCAAGCACACCGTGTATAACGAACTGTTCGAGCAGGGCGTCAGCCAGCAGATCCTGAGGGACCTGCCCCTTTTTGTCATCGATTCCCTGGCGTTTGGCCCTTTGCTCGCGGTTGCCCGTGATCACACCCTGGGCTTCATCATGTTGGACGAACATCTTCTGAAAGAGGTCGTTGTTGCCAGTTGGGATTCCATAAAACGGTGAGCAAAGCAGGCGCAGGAGAATAGAGTGCTTTTTTTTGAACCAGGGTATGGAATGACTATTCATTCCAAATTTTAAATAGATAGCTATTATACAAGCCGGCCCCCGGTTGGGCCGGAAATTAATTAACGAACATAGAGGTGCCTATGCAAAGCAATTTCAGGATGTTACTGGTAAGCGCCGTGGGAGCGCTTTTGGGAGGGGTACTCCTGACGGGGTGCGGAAAAACCCAGGCTGCCGTCAATGCGCCGCAAAGCGCCCCCCCCGAGGTGGGGGTGGTAGTTGTCCAGCCGCAGCGCGTCTCCTTGACGATGGAATTGCCGGGCCGCACCTCGCCCTACCTGATCGCGGAGGTGCGCCCGCAGGTCAGCGGGATCATCCAGAAGCGGATCTTCACCGAAGGGAGCGACGTCAAGGCCGGTCAGGTGCTGTACCGGATCGACCCGGCAACCTATCAGGCGGCTTACGACAGCGCCAAGGCAGCACTTGCCAGGGCAGAGGCCAGTGTCGCGACCGTCCGGCTGAAGGCTGACCGCTACAAGGAACTGGTAAAGATCAAGGCGGTCAGCCAGCAGGACTATGATGACGCCGATGCCGGGCTCAAGCAGTCCGAGGCCGATGTGGCCTCCGCAAAGGCCGCGGTGGAAACCGCCCGGATCAACCTGGCCTATACCAAGGTAACAGCCCCCATCTCAGGCCGCATAGGCCGTTCGACCGTGACCGACGGCGCCCTGGTGACCGGCAACCAGACCACGGCGCTGGCTACCATCCAGCAGCTCGGTTCCATGTATGTGGATGTCACCCAGTCCAGCGCCGAACTGCTGCGCCTGAAGCAGAACCTGGCCAGCGGCGCGCTGAAAACCAACCAGACAGGCCAGGAGCGGGCCATGCTGATGCTGGAGGACGGAAGCGACTATCCGTTGCCGGGCACCCTGAAGTTTTCCGAGGTCACCGTGGACCAGAGCACCGGCTCCGTTATCCTGCGGGCGATCTTCCCCAACCCGAAACAGACCCTGCTGCCGGGCATGTTTGTCCGTGCCATTCTTGAGGAGGGGATAAACGAGAACGCCATCCTCGTCCCGCAACGCGGCGTGACCCGTAATCCGAAAGGCGAGGCCATGGTAATGGTCGTAGGGGCGCAAGAGAAGGTGGAGCCGCGGGTCATCAAGGTTACCCGTACCGTCGGCGACAACTGGCTGGTCAGCGACGGGTTGAAGACGGGTGACCGCGTCATCCTGGAAGGGATACAGAGGGCACGCCCCGGAACGCCGGTCAAGGCTGTTCCGTTCGCCAGCGCTCCGGTCGCTCAACCAGCCGGTTCTTCTCAACCAGCGGTTGCAGCGGCGGGGAAAAAATCCTAGAAAAATGCCCCTCTCACAGAGTACACAGAGGCACAGAGTTTCAAACAAATCATGCCGATAACGATGTGTACCTAAATTGTGATGGTTTGTTTTTTTTTACTCTCTGTGTCCTCTAATCTGCGACAGAACCGCGGTTTCTGGTTTGAATTTTCTGCGTAGATCCGCTGAATACGTGCTCTATTTAAGATTTTAACAAGGAGATTCTCCATGCCTCGTTTTTTCATCAATCGCCCGGTCTTTGCCTGGGTAATAGCCATCCTGGTCATGCTGGCCGGTCTGCTGGCGATCAAGGTGCTTCCGGTATCCCAATATCCGGCGATCGCGCCGCCGACGATCGCCATCAACGCCACGTATCCGGGGGCATCCGCTCAGACGGTGCAGGATACGGTTACCCAGGTTGTGGAACAAAAACTGAACGGCATCGACAATCTGATCTACATGGCATCCACCAGCGACTCGGCCGGAGCGGTGTCCATAGCACTGACCTTCAAGGCAGGCACCAACCCGGATATCGCCCAAGTACAGGTGCAGAACAAGCTGCAGACGGCCGTGCCGCTCCTGCCCCAGATCGTGCAGCAGCAGGGGATCTCCGTGGTCAAATCCGGCAGG
>JBEKFJ010000300.1:0-2711 GCA_050013355.1 Oryzomonas sp. | reverse complement strand
CCGGGCGGTAGACGTCGGCCGGAACCAGCAACGGACGACGTTTCAGGTTTTTCAGGTGCCTGCCCAGTTTGCCGCAGGTTGTGGTCTTGCCGGAGCCCTGAAGGCCGACCATCATGATCGCCACCGGCGGTTTGGCCGCCAGGTTGAGGCTATTGTCCTCGTTGCCCCCCATGACGGCCACCAACTCGTCATGGACGATCTTGATGACCTGCTGGCCGGGTGACAGGCTCTGCACGACCTCGGTGCCGACCGCCTTGGTGCGGACATTCTCGACGAAGTCCTTGACGACCTTGAAGTTGACATCCGCCTCAAGGAGCGCCAGGCGGACTTCCCGCAGCGCATCCGTGATGTTCTCCTCGGTCATTATCCCGTGGCCGCGGAGTTTTTTGAAGACCGATTCATGTTTTTCCGATCGGCTGTCAAACATTGTCGGTGCATCGTCTCGTATACGGACTATTCCAAATGGGTGTTCAGATATAGGACCTTTGAGATGGCTGTCAAGAACTATTTGTTATTAAAGCCGTATTACCTGCCCTGCCGAAAGCATGCTATCCGCGATCATGAGCATGTTGGTGGTGGTGCCGGCCTTTAGTTTGTCCTTGAGCTTGAAGAACTCCAGACAGAGGCCGCAGGAGAGGATTTCCACACCCATGCCGCCAAGTTTTCCCAATGCTTCCAGCACGTCCGACCCTTCAGTGGTAAGAAACACGCCGGAATTGAGGAACAACATGCGCGCCGGCAGGTCGTTCGTCTCCAGCAGGGTATGGATGAAGTTCTTCATCAGCAGGCGTCCCAACTCTTCCGGGCCGTCTCCCAGGCGGTCGGATGCGATCAGCATTACCCGTCCGCCGCTGACGGCGTCTGCCCCGGGTCGTGGTGCCCGTTCGCCGGCGGAGATGGTCAAGACCCAACCGCTGCCGTCGCGCTCTTCGCAGACCTGGCAGCCGCGATTACGGGCAAAGCGGGCAACGTTTTCCCTTGGGGCGCCGTCATCCAGCAAAACCCGCACCTCGGCCTGTTCCTCCAGCGCCTTCTTCACCGTAATCACCGGGGCGGGACAGGCCAGGTTCCTGCAGTCGATGGTCATCATATTGTAACACCTCTTTATCATGTTGAGGGATGAGGGATGAGAGATGAGAGTTCGTGGGAAGTCTCATCTCTCATCTCTCATCTCTCTTCCCTCATCTGCCTAACAAGGCTGTCTCATCTCTCATCTCTCTTCCCTCATCTGCCTCGTTGACCCAGGTCGTAACGAACAGTCCGCCCCGGTATGCGCTGACGAAGGCCGGCAGCAATTCTTCGCGTTCCAGGGCCTGCATGATCTGCGCACGGGCATCCTCGCTGAAGCGCAGGGCCAGGCCGCAGTCGGTCTGGAGTTGACGGGGGGCGGGGATAAGCAGCACCGGCAGCCCGAGGGCCTTGAGAATGCCTTCGGCCTTCATCACCCGGTGGCCGGAGTTGAATACCGCCAGCAGATGCCCTTCCTGTACCATAAGGCGTTTCTCCATCTTCCTATCCTCACGAATCCGTGACACCTTCACGGCTCCTCTCGCTTACCATGCCTCAGTCCCGTCATTGCCGGCCGTATCTCCACCGTGGCGGAGGACACATGTCACAGTTGGCATGATGCTGCATGGGCGGCGTTGGACACCGGCATGTCGCTCGCTCCGCCGTTCAGGTGTCGCGGATTCAGGTATCCTCTTAAACCATAAGCGGATTGACAAAACGTAGACAAATTTCTACTATGCGTGAAAGGAGTTGTTCATGCAAGCGTCTTTGAGTGTTGCCGGCCTGGTCTATCTGGCGTTTATCATCAATATTCCGTGCGGTTATCTGCGTGAAAATTATAAAAAATTTTCTCCCATGTGGTGGATACTCATCCATATTTCCATTCCCGTAATCGTTGCATTACGCATCTTTGCCGGAATAAGCTGGCATGCAATCCCTCTCACCCTGGTGGGATCGGTGGCCGGCCAGGTTGCAGGCGGTATCATCAACCGGCGGAGAAAACAAAATGGCTAGACGGGCGAGGATGCGTTTTCCGCAACTCCTGCCGGACCTGCTCCAAAAACAGTTGGCAGGTCTCGGATTGGCGGAGCGTCTGCGGGAGGTCGAGATCTGGCGCCTGTGGCCCGAGGTGGTCGGCCCGGCGGTGGCCTCTCGGGCGCAGCCTCTGCGGATCATCAACGGCACCCTGACCATTGCGGTATCGAGCGCAGCCTGGATGCAGGAATTGCGCTTCCTTACCACCATGATGAAGGAAAAACTCAATGATCGTCTCGGGGCTGTGCTGATCAAAGAGATCGTTCTCCGGCCGGGTCTGATTGAAAAGGCTGCCCTGTCTGCCGTTGAGGATGATGCAGCGCCCCCGAAGGTTCTGAGTGAGCGGCAAAAGGCGTTCATCGCCGAACAGTCAGCCGGCATCAGCGACCCTGAAATCCGCGCGGCCTTTGCCGCCCTGATGAAGACCAGTCTCGAAAGGGGCCGTTAGTGTCCCACGACTAACCGCACGGGACACTAACCGGGTAGCTTGGCGGCCAGGATGTCGATCTTCTCGATCCTCGGCGGCTCGGCCAGCAGGTCGGGGGCCTTGGCCATCAGCGCCGCGGCGACCCGGCCCGTGAGGTGCGCCTCCCTGCCCGTCTCGTCAGGGAAGGCGTCGAAGATGCCGAAGGTCGAGGGGTTGATCCGGATCGCGAACCACGCCGTGG
>JBEKFJ010000299.1:0-2754 GCA_050013355.1 Oryzomonas sp. | reverse complement strand
CAGGCTCGGGTCGTCCAGGAGTTCGTTGCTGGCTGTTACGTAGCTTGGGATCTTTTCGACGATGCCGTCCAGATGATTCAGGCTGAAACGGGGGATATATGCCTCAGGCTTGAGAGAGTCGGGACGGAACAGTCGCATGTCCACATAAAAGTCGGGCGGCAGGTAGAATCCCTGCTCGCGGCTGCGGTGGAGGGCCTCCCGCAGGGTAGCCAGGGCATAGCCGGGACTGACCGGGAGCAGCATCTCGCCGTTGATCAGGTCCTTGAGTACGAAGCCGTACTCCTTTTCGTCCTTCATGCGGTAACTGACCGCATTCAGGAGGCCGTCGGACTCCCCGGTCAGGATCAGCAGGGCGGCGAAGGTGGAGTCGTCCAGCTTCCAGGCGAACCAGAGCGAACGGGCGCCATAGAAGTCAATGGGGCCGGCCTGAACTTCGTGGAAAGGGAGGGGCATGGGGAACGACTGCGGGAGTTCCACCGGCTCTTTGATGCCCATGAAGGAGAGCCGCCGGATGCTGCGCCGGATCAGGTCGGCCACGTCACCCTCGTGGCGGCGCTCGGCCCTGGTCAGCACGTCCAGGGCGCAACCGTTCTTGATCCGCCCCAGCGCCAGGATGGCCTCTTTCACGATCTCGGGCCGCTCGAAGGACAGCAGGATCTCAAGCAAGGCCACGGCGTCGGGAGAATTGAGCTCGGCCAGCCGGTGGATCATCCGTTCGCGGAAATCGTCGGCGACATCCAGGAAATTATCGATGAAGCGCACCAAGCCTCGCTCGCCGTCTTTGAGGCAATCGTCGATGAATCCGTCCAACGATGCGGCGCCGTATCCGGTCAACGACGCAAAGGGGGGGGCCGTGACGTCGATGCCGCTGTCGTGCAGCAGGTCCAGGAGTGCCAGCTTGCCGTCCTCCTCCAGGTCCTTCCGCTTGAGGGTGATCTGGATCAACTGGTCCATCCAGGCCGAGGTGTCGAAGAAGTCCAGCATGCAGGTGTAGCGGTAGATGGCGGTGCCGTTATGTTCCTGCCACAGCTTGCGGACGAGCGGGTTGAGCGCGCGTTTGCCCGATTTCTGCAGGCGCCGGCCGATACGCTCCATCTGGTCGCCGGTCAGGTCGTCCCGTTTGAGGAAATCCAGCAGGCGCATGATGCGCCGCCGTTCCCGCAGGGATTTATCAATTTTTAAGGCTCTGGTCATGAGAATAAAAAGTTAATCGTTAATCTTGAATGGTGAAAAGTAAAAAGTGAGTTGTGAAAGATCCACTGGTCACTCGTTGTTGTCGTCCGGCCCGTCTTCGAACTCGTCCTCTTCCTTCTCGGCCAGTTTGGCCACGGCCACCACCTTCTCCTTTTCTTCGGTGGTGATCAGGCGTACGCCCTGGGTGTTGCGTCCGATCACCGAGAAGCCGGAGACCGGCACCCGCAGGATCTTGCCGTTGTCGGTGATCACCATCAGGTCGTTGTCGTCGGCCACCTGCATGACGTTGACCACGCTGCCGTTGCGTTCGGTGGTCTTGATGGTGATGATCCCCTTGCCTCCTCGGCTCTGGTCCCGGTATTCGTCCAGGTCGGTGCGCTTGCCGTAGCCGTTTTCGCAGACCGTGAAGATGGTCGAGCCGACGGCGGTGTTGTCCACGATCTCCATGCCGATCACCCGATCGTCGTCGGACAGGTTCATGCCGCGCACGCCACGGGTAACGCGTCCCATGGAACGGGCGTCCCCCTCGTTGAAGCGGATGGCCTTCCCGTTCTTGGAGGCCAGGAACACATCCTTGCTGCCGTCGGTCAGGGCCACGGAGATCAGGCGGTCGCCATCGTCCAGCTTGACGGCGATGATGCCGCCGCTGCGCACGTTGGAATACTCCACCAGCGGCGTCTTCTTGACCACGCCGTTTCGTGTGGCCATGAACAGGAAGGTGTCTTCGCTGAATTCCTTGACCGGTAGGATGGTGGTGATCTTTTCGTCCATGGCCACATTGACCAGGTTGACCACCGCCTTCCCCTTGGTGGTGCGGCTCCCTTCAGGGATCTCGTAGACCTTGAGCCAGTAAATGCGGCCTGCGTCGGTGAAACAGAGCAGGTAGTCCTTGGTCGAGGCGATGAAGAGCTGTTCGACGAAATCCTCTTCCTTGGTCTTCATGCCGGTCTTGCCCTTGCCGCCGCGCCGCTGGGAGCGGTACAGGTCCACGGCACTGCGCTTGATGTATCCGGTATGAGAGATGGTCACCACCATATCCTCTTCCTCGATGGTGTCCTCCAGGGAGATGTCGGCAGTCTTGTCCACGATCTCGGAACGGCGCTTGTCGCCGAACTTGTCGCGGATCTCGGTCAGTTCCGCCACGATGATCTTGAGTATCTCGGCGTCGGAAGCCAGGATCTCCCGAAGCCGGGCGATGAATGCAAGCACTTCTTCGTATTCGGCCACGATCTTGTCCCGCTCCAGGCCGGTCAGGCGTTGCAGGCGCATCTCCAGGATGGCCTGGGCCTGGATATCGGTCAACTGCACTGCCCCCTCGTAGCCGGTCGGCCGTGGCAGATCGAGGCGTTTCAGGTATTCCGGATCGGCAAACCTCCCCTCCATCAGCCCCTGCTTGGCCTCGGGCGGGGTCTTGGACCCGCGGATCAGTTCGATGACGGCATCCAGCCAGTCCAGGGCGATCTTGAGGCCTTCCAGGATATGAGCACGGGCCAGGGCTTTCTTCAGCTCGAAGTTGGTACGGCGGGTTACCACCTCGCGGCGGTGATCGACGAAGCAGTC
>JBEKFJ010000298.1:0-2755 GCA_050013355.1 Oryzomonas sp. | reverse complement strand
GAAGGAGCGAGAGAGGTCGGCAGGACTCGTAAATTATACAATCTGCCGGCCATCATCGCCGTCGGCTACCGGGTCCGCTCCCATCGCGGTACCCAGTTCCGGCGCTGGGCCACGGAGCGGCTGAACGAATATCTGGTCAAGGGGTTCACCATCGATGACCAGCGGTTGAAAGAGGTCAATAACCTCGGCTCGGACTATTTCGATGAACTCCTGGAACGGATTCGCGATATCCGGTCCAGCGAAAAACGCTTCTACCAGAAGATCCGTGACATCTACAAGCTGGCGGTAGATTACGACCCCAAGGCGGAAGAGACGCTTGAATTCTTCCGCATCGTCCAGAACAAGCTGCACTTCGCCATTTCCGGCAAGACCGCAGCCGAACTGATCGTCCAGCGGGCCGATGCCACTCGGACCAACATGGGATTGACGTCATGGAAAGGGGCCAAGGTCCGGCGCGGCGACGTGACCATCGCCAAAAACTACCTCAATCAGGAAGAGTTGGAACAGCTCAACCGGATCGTTGCCATGTATCTCGACTACGCCGAGGATCAGGCCAAACGCCACCGCCAGGTATTCATGCGCGACTGGCGGGAAAAACTGGATGCCTTTTTGAGTTTCAACGAAAGGGATATTCTGGACAATGCAGGCAAGGTCTCCAAAGAGGTGGCCGACCGTCTGGCGCTGGAACAATACGACGCCTTCAATGCCACTCGTCTGCATGACGAAGCCGTTACCGAGGCGCTGGCCGATGATGAAGCATTCAAGCGGTTGGAAGAGGCGGAGCGGGCGTTACCGAAACCAGGGAAGCGTCAAAGGCGAGAGGAATAATCAAAACGCTGAAAAGGCATGACCGTACATCCTGAAAGACCACGAAGCGAGCCAACATGACCGAACCCACCTGTGACTTCTATTGCGACAAGATCCTGAAACGCCTGCTGGACGTGCCGGTGTACTTCGAGAACGAGCGGGTTTTTGCCTTTCACCACACCAATCCTCTCTGGGAAAACCATGTGGTCCTGCTCCCCAAACGACACATCGAATCCCTCATCACCCTGGAAGAGGCCGACAACGACCTGCTCCTGGAACTTATGCGCACGGCCAAAATGATCGCCAGCGACTTCATGGACCGCTTCGGGGCCTGCCGGGTGTACACCAACCTGGGGGAGTACCAGTCATCCAAGCACCTTCACTGGCACATCGGCAGCGGCACCCAGTTGCGTCCCTATTGACAAGACAGGGAGACTTCCCGTATTCAGTGATAACCCAAAGATTCTTGCCTTCACGCCGGCCCATGCCGGCAAGGAGCGAACCATGCCACCATTCTCCTATTTCCCCACCCCTGATTTTGCCTCCAAGCTGGCAAAGATCGAGAAACACGACCCGCCGGGGCATACCCGTATCCTCGACGTGATCGACCGGATACTCCACAACCCCGGCGATGCCGACGGCTGGATGCACGGCGACCACCGTGGCCGGCTCAAAAAGTACGTGGGCCGGAACGACTACCGCCTCATCTACAACTGGTGCGAAGCCTGCCGCAAACAGGCCAAGACCCTGGAAGAGAAGTGCGGATTCTGCCGCGAGGTGGGGGACAACAGCGTGATCTTCTTCACCGTCTACCATAAGAACGAGGCGAGCCGGGTTTGAAGCAGGGGAGGAGGCAGGAGAAAGCATGCCAAAACACCACCCACCGAAAGAAGAACCACTCGAAACCCGCAAAAAGGTCTTCGCCTGCCCCCACTGCGGCGAGCGCGTCTCCGTGGTGCTGGACCTGTCGGTGGGCTACCAGCGCTACATCGAGGATTGCGAGGTCTGCTGCAACCCCATCGAGATCACCTATGAGGCGGAAGAGGGGGTGATCGTCGCGTTCCGGGCCGGGATTCCGTGAGCGAAGGGGTGCGGCCGAAGCTGCGGGTCGTTGGTGGCAGGAAGGACCAGGTGGTCATCGGCCCGGTGCGGCTAGCCCTCGCCCCCCATGGCACGATGCCATCCTGCGATGCCGTGGTTCTGGAGGAGGATACCTGGCAGGTGGTGGCCGCGGGACCGGAGATGACGCTCCGCGCCGAGCATCCCATCCGCCTCTGGACGGACGTTATCAATGCGAAACCGCTCACGCCGGGTACGGTCCTGCTGCGGAAAGGGTGGCCTCTGACCTTGGTGGCGGTGGTGTACGATGTTGGGGCTGAGCCCTGCTGCCGCTCCCGATGGATCACGGCCGCCCTGGCGGAGATCCTGCGCATCTGCCGCGAGCGGCACGTCTCTTCCCTGCTCCTGCCGCTGCCCGGCGTCCGCCACGGCAGGCTCTCCCTGCGCAAGTCCTTCCGGCTCGTGGTCAGGGCCTTGGGGGAGGCGCCGCACGGCGACCTGCGCCGCGTGCTGCTGGTGTGCCCTTCCGAAGAGGAAGAGGAAAAGGTTCGGCAGCTCATTGCCGCCGAAGTGACTGCTTGCCAATGATTTTTGGGGGTTATTCCGCCGCTCCACACACGCCGATTGAATTCCCGTCCTTCTCATGGTATTATTTCAGTACTTAAATCAGTACCTAAAGAGGTCAGGGATATGAACACCATACCAGCTCAGGAGATCAAGCGGCGCGGCATAGCCGCGGTGGATGACCTGATTGCCAACGGCGACGTCCATGTGATCAGGAACAACCTGCCCCAGTACGTGGTGCTTTCCGAGGAGCGCTACCAGGAACTTGTGGCCGAGGCGAACGAGGCGTACCTGACGCGGGTCCGGGCCTCGCTGGAGGACGTGA
>JBEKFJ010000297.1:0-2789 GCA_050013355.1 Oryzomonas sp. | reverse complement strand
ACCGCCATTACCAAAGGAGCCGTAAATGCCGAGGTCACCTTGTCCCTAAAAGGCGGCATCCCTCTTACGGCTGTTGTCACCAACGGCGCCATCGACAACCTGGGTCTGAAAACCGGCTCCGAGGCCTATGCCATCATCAAGGCCAGCTCGATCATCATCGGCACCGACCTGCACGATGCCAAGGTCAGCGCCCGGAACATCTTCTGCGGCACCATCGCCAAGATCATCGAAGGACCTGTCAGCACTGAAGTGGACGTTGAGATCGGCGGCGGCAATACCGTATGTGCCGTCATCACCCACGAGAGTTCAAAACGGCTTGAACTGAAAGTGGGCGGTCACGCCTGCGCCCTGTTCAAGGCTTCCAGCGTTATCCTCGGCGTAAGCTGATACGAATCAAGGGTATCGTCGTTGTTGTCCCCTTGAAAGGCCCCCGAGCTGCACTTTTTTGATTTATTCAAAAAAGTGCAACTCGGGGGCCTGGGGGATCAGGCCAAGCTCCGCTGCATACCGGTAGAACAGCCGCAGCCCCTCCTGCTGGGCCTCCCCCAGTTCATAGGAGATATTCTCCCGCCAGTAGGTGATAAGCCCTTCACGCCCCATCCATGCCGCTTCAGGCGACACATCGGCAATGAGCTCGCGCTCCAGGCCTGCATACTCTTTGGCCTGAACAAGCTGTTCAGCCAACAGCCGTATCTCCTGATAGCGATCCCGTGCAGCGGCGCGGGTGCAAAACCAGAGCGCAAACACAAACGGCAGCCCGGTCCATTCATACCAGAGCGATCCCAGGTCATAGACACGCAGGCCGGTCCCGGCCACAGCCATCGACGAGCGCAGCGCCGCATCCCCGATCAGCAGCAGGGCGGACGCCGAGCAAAGGGCCTCGGACGGCGGGGCAACGGAGACGGCATAGCGGCAGGTGCAGTTAAAACGCTTACCCAGGAGGATCCTGAGCAGGTTGACGGATGTTGCCGACTCTGCGCTCAAAACGATTTCCCGGCCATCAAGCTCTTCAATAGGGAGGCGGGAGAAGAGCAGCACGCTGGCAACCGGGCCGATACTGCTGATGGAGAGATCGGGGAGGATGAGGTAGCGCTCGGAGTGGATGGCGTATTCTATGGAGGACGAAGGGCAGACGTCGATCTTTTCCGCGGCGAGCAGGGCATTCAGATCGGCCGGTACCCCGCCGGTGAACCGGTAGCCGTCACAGGGAAAGTGTTCTCTGAGGGCATGGAACAGGGGGGTGACGTTTGCGTAGTCTATGCGGCCAATAGTGAGCATCAGCGTATATTCTTGTAGAGTTTGTCCGAATCGCTCTCCACGACGCGGATGCCTTGCCGCTCCAATAACTCCCCGGTCACCTGCCACAGGTGGGTAATGGCGTTGTCGTAGTTCACCACTGCCGTGATCTGGTTGTTCTTGGCTGCCACAAGGTCGTTTTCCACATCCAGCACATCCTTGTTGGTGGCCAGACCGACATCCTTCCTGCGCAGGTAGGCTTTGAGGCGCTCCTCGGCATAGGCCCTGCCCCGCTCGGACACGGCGATTTGCTTGTAACTGCTGATGATGCCGCGAATGGCGCTCTTGACGTCGTTGGCGGCACTTTCTTCAAGGCTACGGATCTGTACCGCGGTCTGTTCGGTCTTGAGGCGGCTCTTGCGGTAATCGTTCTCAGCCGCGTTGTTGCCCAGAGGGTAGGTAAAGGTCAGGCCGAGGCTCCAGGCAGGGTTGTCGGCAGATGTGAGCGATTCCATGTTGCGGGGGTAGGTGTGGTCGAGGCCGACCAGAGAGGCGGAGGCGGAGAAGGAAAGGTCGGGCAGGAGCCGGGTGTTGAAGACGCGTGTCTGGAGTTCGGCGATATCCAGGTTGCGGCGCTGCTCCTTGATGTCGGGGCGGTCCATGGCCCGTTTGAGCTCGGAATCTTCGTTCACCTCATAGGGCTCATGGCGAGGCAGGTCCACGGTCACGATATCACCTTTTTCCTTGATCTGCAGCAAAAGGCGCAGGACGTCGACCTCATCGCTGACCGCCCTCTCGGCATCGATCAGGTCCTTCTCCCGTGAGTAGACGCCGAATTCGGCATTGGTGATCTCCATGGCGGGCAGAACGCCGGCTGCGACCTGGGCCTTGGTGTCGCTCAGGATCTTGCGCGCCAGCTCAAGCGAGGTCTTTGCGACCTGCAGTTGCTCCCGCAGGCTGTAGAGCTTGAAATATTCGTTCCTGACCTGGGTGACGGTATTCAACAGGAGGGTATTGAAGTGTTCCAGTGATGCGAACTTGGAGAAGCGCGAGATATTGATGTTGATATCGGTGTTCTCGCGGCCGAAGTTCTTCAACAGCGGCTGGCTGACGGTGACGCCCAGGGACGATTCCCAGTAGTTGCTCAACGTACCGATGAGATTGGTGCTGTTGAAGGCGTTGTTGAAGCCGGCCGTGGCGGTTGCGCCGCTCCAGAATAGTTGCCCCAGGGAGGCGTTTGCCTGAAACATGCGGCCATAGCTGCCCGTGGTCGTCGAGGGCACGGTGGAATCGCTGTAGTTGGTCTGCAGGGTCAGGAGCGGGTCATAGATTGCCCTGTTGCGGTTGATGTCCGCCTCGAACTGGGCAGGATTGTACAATTCAGCCCGCACGTCCAGATTTTTCTCCACCGCCATACTGATCGCCTCGTTGAGCGAGAGCGGGATCGGTGCGTCTGCGGCTGTTGCAAGCGACGGCAGGCACATCATCGCACATGCCAGTACTATGGGTAAACGCACAATCCGGTTCCTTTCAACCCAGATTTTCCATTAGGG
>JBEKFJ010000296.1:0-2816 GCA_050013355.1 Oryzomonas sp. | reverse complement strand
TGAACGGCTTTTTTGCCTGCTCCGAATTCGCCATCATATCCGTTCGCAAAAGTCGTGTCGCCCAACTGGTGGACGAAGGGGACAACCGGGCGCGCCTCATTGAAGCGCTCCAGCAGGACCCCCACCGCCTGCTGGCAGTGGTGCAGGTCGGCGTAACCCTGACCGGCGCCACGGCCTCGACCATGGGCGGCATTATCGCCGTCGATTACCTCCGCCCCTGGCTCCAGCCCCGGCTCCAGAGCCTCGATATCGGCATTTTGGCGCATGCCGCCGAACCGGTGGCGGTCACCGGCATGGTGGTCATGATCTCCTACCTGTTGCTCATCCTGGGTGAGCTGGTGCCCAAGGCGATCGGGCTGCAATACGCCGACGCCATCGCCCTGCGGGTCGCGCGGCCGATCAGCCGGATATCCCGTGTCGCCTCGGTCCTGGTCACCCTTCTGACCGTGTCCAGCAAGGCGGTGATGCGGCTCTTGCGCATTCCGGCCAACCGGGAGCCTTTCATCTCCCGCGAAGAGGTGCAGCACATTGTGGCCGAGGGGCATGAGAGCGGTGTTTTCAGCGAGTCCGAGCACGAATACATCCGCAATGTCTTCGAGTTCACCCACACCTGCGTCCGCGAGGTGATGGTCCCGCGCACGCGCATGGTGGCCCTCGACCTCGCTGCGCCGCGTGACCAGGTGGTCGCCACGCTGCTGGAGAACATGTATTCCCGCTATCCGGTCTACCGCGGCAGCATCGAGGAGATTGCCGGGGTGGTGCATGGCAAGGATATCCTCGGGCGGCTCGTGGCAGGCGAACAGCTCGATCTGGTGGCCATCATGCTGCCTCCGGTCTTTGTGCCGGAAGGCAAGAAGGTCAACGAGCTTCTCAAGGAGATGCAGCGCAGCCGCAACCAGATGGTGCTGGTGGTGGATGAGTACGGTGGCCTGAGCGGCCTGGTCACCACCGAGGACCTGATAGAGGAGTTGGTGGGAGAGATCGAGGACGAGCACGATGTCGGGGAGCAGCCCACCATCATGCGCCTGGAGGACGGCAGCCTGATGGTGGACGGGCTGCTTTCGGTCTTCGACTTGGCCGATGCCCTTGAGATCAAGCTGGACGAGGAACTCCCCTTTGAAACCGTGGCCGGCATGATCCTTCAGGAGTTGGGCCGTTTCCCGCTGAAAGGAGAGACCGTCGAATGGCACGGTTATCGCTTCCTCTGTGAAGAGGTGACGCAGACCACCATCCTCAAGGTCCGCGTCACCGTCATCACCCGAGAACCGGTATGATACAACGATCCTACATCAAACTATCCGGCATCCTGCTCTTGATCGTCGGCGCCATCGTCGTCAGCCTGGCCTTCTTTCTGCCCTACCTGCTGGACGTCAATTCCTACCGCGACGAGATCCTCGCTTCCCTGCAAAAATCCCTCAACCGCAAGGTAACGTTCTCCCGCGGCGAGTTCACCTGGCACTTCGGCCCTTCCTTTGACTTCGACGGCGTCACGGTCAGGGAACCGGACAACAGCGCCGACTTTCTCAAGGCCGACCGCATAACGGTGCGACTGGCCCTGTTGCCCCTCCTGGAAAAACGTGTCGTAGTGCACGACGTGTCCCTGGAGGGCGCCGACATCCACCTGGTACGGGGTGTTGACGGAAAATTGAACATCGACGACCTCATGGCGCCGGGCAAAGAAGGCATGCAGGTCCGGTTCCACAGGGTGCAGCTCAATCACGGCACGCTCCAGTGGCGTGATATGGCCATTCGCAAACAAGGCATTTCAGCGGTTGCGGCCAATATCACCCTGACCCTGGACAACCTGTCACGCGGCCACAAGGGGAGCATCAAACTCGCCTGCGACATGCCGGCCGCATCGGGCGCCCCCGCCCACATCGCGCTGAGCGGCACGGTCAGGCTCCCCGAGAAGGGACAATCCCTGCTGGAAATGGAACTGAACGGCGATGCAGATATCAAACAGGCCGAAATAGGCCGTTTCTGGCCCTACTACGGCAGCTCGATCCCCTTTGCCAATCCGGGCGGCCGCCTGGATGTGACCACCAGCTTCAAGGGCACGCCCCGCGAGTTTGCGGCCAAGGGCAGGATCCGCGTCAACAACGCCGCCGTGACCTGGCCGGCCATCTTCCACACCACCGTGGCGCCCCGCTTCCTGCAGGCGGAGTACGACATGAAACTCACCACCACGTTGCTGGATATCAAGACGATCGACCTGAGCACCGACGGCTTCAGGATCAAGGGGAGCGTCCAAATCCACGACTATGCCGGCAAAGACCCGCGCATCGTCGCCAAGGCATCCACCCCGGCCACCTTCCGCTACGAGGATGTCAGGGGCTATGTTCCCTACGGAATTATCCCGGCTAACACCAGCGACTATATCGAGAACAAGATCAAGACGGGGATATTCAAGCTTGATACCGGCGTGCTGGACGGGCGGGTCAGCCAGATCGCCCACATGGAGCGGGGCGACAACTACAACACCCTCCTGATCCGGGGGCCGGTGGAAAAGGCAGTTCTCAGCTACGGCCCCAAGGCACCGGCGTTCAACAACATCAAGGGCACCGTCGAATTGAAGGGCAAGGACTTCAACCTGATCGGCATGACCGGCACTTTCGGCTCGTCGCCGTTCAAGCTGCAGGGGTCGATCACGGAGTACAATACCGGCAAGCAATGCAACTACCCGGTCCGCATGGAGGTCACTCCCCATTTCCCCGAGATTGCCTGGCTGGCCAGGATCGCCGGGGCAAACAAGCTCGATTTCAGCGGCGCCTCCAACCTTGTCCTGACCGGCAGCGGCCACTTTTCGGCTTACCGGC
>JBEKFJ010000295.1:0-2818 GCA_050013355.1 Oryzomonas sp. | reverse complement strand
TGTCGTTTATCGACATTCCGTGCCGAGGCCATATCTCTGGTTCTGGCGGGTGCCCTGTTGATTGCCAGCAAAATGAGCACTTTTAGCCATGACAGCCTTTCAACCCAAGCAGATCTATAAGAACCGCGCCGACGCCTACCGGAACTTCGTGCTGCCACAGGGGCTTCCTGTCGGCCAGACCAAGTTCTACAACGATGCCGAGCGGTTGCAGATGATCCGCATCGACAAGACCATCGAGCTGGCCAGCCTCATGGCCTACATCCGCACGGAGCTGCAGCTCGACCCCACCACCGGCCAATCCCTGGTGGAGCGGGAGCAGGAGGAAAAGTCCGCCAAGCTCGACCTGCGGGAGAAAGAGCTCAAGGTCGATAAACTAGAGCGCGAACAACGCCGGGATGACGGCAGATGGCTCTTGCGCGACGAGGCCATCCTGCAGATGGCGGCCCTGATCGGCAAGCTCCGGGGCGCGTGCCGGCGCCGCTTCCACCCTGCCTGCCACGAGCTGATCAGAAAATGCAACGGCGACCAGAGCCACGAAAACGAAATATTCGAGTTCCTCGACCTGTTGTTGCGCCAATCGTTCAACGACGTGGCCGGCGGGGGTAAGGTCGAGGGGATGCTGGTGAAGAAGGCTACGGAAGGCGAGAATAGTGAAGAGTGAATGGTGAGGGCCTTAAACCATGATCACGCGACGACGCGCCGCCGCGACGGGAAACTAAAACAAAGGAGAAAAACAATGACTATAACTCTGCACTGGTGGATTTTCCCGATAGGGCTGTTCTTGTTCCCTTTTGCCTACCGTCTGGTCAAACCATACCAGGACACGGGAGGTTATTTCGGCAGCATGGACCTTGAGGGGATGCTTCTTGGGATTGTGTGCTGGGCTATCGCGATCGGTCTGTTTATCGGTCATTGGATTTAAGATTCTGCGCCGCGTTGTCGCGTCGTCGCGTGAAAGCAGCCTTTAAAGGGTTTTTTATGTTCCTCCTGTCCCACGAAATAGAGATCCCGCCGTTCCTTCTCCCGGAGACCATCGATCTCCTGGACGGCAAGAGCGTCGATTTTGATCTGCCGGCCGCGATCAAGGCGGCGCTCCGCCAGCCGGAGAAGATCTCCGTATCCGACTGCGCGGCGCAATACCGCGTGGTCACCGCAGTCGACGCGCAGCCCGGCCCGTGGAACAACGACGAGATGCCGCACACGGTCAAGCCGATGAACACCTATGCCCAGCCGTGGGTCAAGGAGATCTGGCTCTGCTGGCCGGAGCGAGCCGGCAAGACCAACGTCATGCTCAACTGCCTTTCCTGGACCAAACTGTTTGACTCCGGCAACATCTTCTGGCTCGACCCCAGCGAAGACGATACCGGCAAGAACGTCAAAACCAAGATCATCCCCATGTTCCGGGAGTCCGAGCATTTCCGGGACTGCCTCTCCGCCCGTGCCGACGATACCGGCAAGGGCCTCATAGCTTTTCAGGACGGCACGTATCTGTTCCCGGCGCACTCCAACAGCGCCCGCTCCATGTCCAACTTCTTCGGGCTGCACAACTTCGGCAACGAGGTGGACAAGTATCCTCCGATGACCGGCAGCGAGACCAATCCCATCAACCTGATCCGCAAGCGCGGCCGGGATGTGGGCCGTTCCAAGTTCATGTTTTCGAGCACGCCGGCCGGCCGTCATATTTACAAGGGGACCATGGCGTGCCGGCAGATATGGCAACTCAGCAGCAAGTGCCCCCATTGCGGCGATTTCGTCCTGATGGACGACGAGCACCTGGTTATCCCCAAGGAAGCCACCGTCGAGCAGGTGGAGAATGGCGAGGCGCCCCTCTGTTATGCGTGCAACGCCTGCGGCGCTGAGTGGGACGAGGAGGACCGCCGGGAATCGTTCATCCACGGCAAGTGGGTCTGCACCAAGGGGGAGGATAGCAAGCGGCCCCGCAGCATCGGGTTCCACGCCTCGGCCCTGCCGTTCCCCATGGTGCCGCTGATGGAGTACTGCGCCAAATATCTGCGCAGCAAGTCCGGCGATCAGTCGGACAAGGTTGATTACGCCCACGGCTACCGCGTGGTGGATTACGAGGAGGACAAGGCCGACCGCAAGGAGGATGCGATCCTCAAGCTGGTGGACGATCACCTGCCCCGCGCTATCGTGCCCCCGGACATCTCGACCATCATCATCCTGGCGGACACCCAGCAGACCGGCTTCATGTACCAGGTGCTCGCCATCGGTTACGGCAGCGACCCGGCGCCGGCGCTCATCGATCACGGATTCCTGGAGACGTTCGAGCAGCTCAAGGAAAAGGGCGAGGAAATCTTTCTTGACGCGCAGGAAACGGAATACCGCGCCCACGCGGGGTTCATCGATTCCGGCGGCGGCACCAACCCCTACAAACCCAAGCATTCCCGCACATCCGAGGTCTACGAGTTCTGCCGCACCAACAAGTTCTGGCGGCCGCTCAAGGGTCGCCGTTCCCAGGCGACGCCATGGAGCATCACCCGGCTTGACTTCTTTCCGTCCCGCGACGGCAAGAAACGCCCGATCCCGGGAGGGCTCAACCTGTACACGATCAACGTCACCCTGTACAAGAACCAGCTCGCCACCAAGCTGGCCATCAACCCCGGAGATCCCGGAGCGCTCCGGCTGCATGCCGGGGTATCCGAGGACGGCCCGCATTCCGGACAGAAATACGCGGCTCAGCTCTGCGCCGAGTACCGGGACGAGCGCGGCTACTGGGAATGCCCGAACGGGAAGGCCAACCACTTCTGGGACTGCTGGGTGTACGGCTTTGCCGGCGCGGATATCCTGGGGGTGCGGC
>JBEKFJ010000294.1:0-2823 GCA_050013355.1 Oryzomonas sp. | reverse complement strand
GCGGGAGGGGGTTAGGGGGAGGGGGAAATTGCCATATGTGACTCAGTTGGCAGCTTCACCCGCCCCCCAGCCCCCTCCCGTCAAGGGAGGGGGAGCTAACTGCAAATACCAAACCGGACAACGCTGGCTTTATTATAGTTTTGCCGTCAGCGCAGGAACAAACTGTAGAACGTCCGCCACCACCAGAACATCGGCAATCTCACCGATAGGCGCATCCCTATCCTTATTGATGGCAACGATGAATTCGGATTTCTTCATACCGGCCAAGTGCTGAATGGCACCGCTCACTCCGCAAGCGATGTACAGTTTGGGGTTAACCGACTGGCCGGTTGTCCCCACCTGGTGGCTATGCTCAAGCCAACCGGCATCAACGACAGGCCGGCTGGCGCCCAACTCTCCTCCCAGGGCCTTGGCAAGTGCTTGGATGAGCGGCACATTGTCCTTCTTGCCGATACCACGCCCAGCGGTCACAATAACTTCAGCCTTGGAGAGATCAACCTCCTTCGACTCTGCCGCTTCATAACCGACAAACTCAACTTTTTCCGTGCCGGTCAGTGCAAGGGTCTCTATCCGGGGAACACCTCCCGGCTTCAGGACGGGAAAGGCACCGGCCTGGATGGTCAAGACCGCCTTTGCCGTGGATGGCTTGACGGTGCGGCGCATCTTGGCGTTGCAGCAGCCGAGTTCATACCCTTCGTCGGACAGCCTGATGATTTCGGAAATCTGTGATGCCATGAGGTTGGTAGCAACACGCGGCGCCAGATCCCAGCCGTATGAGGAATGCAAAAATACGACGACATCCGGATCCTCTTTTCCGACAACTTCGAGAATCAACTGTTTGTGCAGATCCGGATTGTATTCGCCGCATTTGGCCGCATCAGCCAGATAGATCGTGCCGCTGTACAAAGGGAGTTGAGTATCACTGCCTACCAGAAGCATGACGCTCTCCGCGCCGAGCAGGCCGGAAAACCCAAACAATTCGTACGTTGAGTCCAAGAGCATACCATCTCTGTATTCACCTATAAGTAATGCTTTCATAACCACCTCCTACCGAAGAATCGAAGTTTTATCTTTTAGAATTGCCAGTAGTTGATCAACCATCGGCCCCACGTCACCTTCCAGTACAACACCGCTCCCCCTCCTGGCGGGAGCGTGAAAGCTGATCGTGGAAGACTGTTTTTCTACATTGAGCAGATCAGCCACCGCAATGGATTGCATCTCTTTTTTCTTCGCCTTCATAATGTTCGGCAGGGTCGGATAGCGCGGGATGTTGAGGCCGAGCTGGCAGGTAAACAATGCCGGGGTTTTGAGTCTCACGATCCCCTTTATACCCCCTTCAAGTTCCCGCTTGACGGTCGCGACGCCGTCGGTAAAGTCAAACCCGACTATTGTAGTAACACAGGCATATTCCAGCAACTCAGCAACCATCGCCCCCACTTGGGCCGAACCGCGATCCTGCGATTGCATGCCGGTGAAGATCAGATCGAATCCCTGCACCTTGGCATATGTGGCGATGATTGAGGCGATCTGCCAGGGGTCTTTCGCGGCTGGGTCGTTGTCCTGCACATGGACCGCACGATCGCACCCCATGGCCAGAGCCTTCTTCAGAGCATCCCCAATCCGGTCGGGACCAATGGAAAGCACGGTAATTTCAGGTTCGTTGCCCAACTGTTCCTTTATCTGCACTGCTTGTTCGACAGCATATTCGTCATATTCGTTCATGCGCCATGCCAAGTCCGACTCGCTGAACCAAGTGCCGGCGGCATTGGGCTTGAAACGGGACTCCATATCCGGGACCTGCTTGATGCAAACGAGAACCTTCATAATTACCTCCAATGATCTTTACCCACGCATTTTACAACGCTATACCGTCAACCGGGCGGCGATGATTTCCACCAGATCCTTCACGATGATTTCGCCTTCAAATCCGCCGGTTTTGATGCCGTCTTCAAACATGGTCATACAGAAAGGACAGTTGGAGACCAGGAGTGGGGCGCCGGTTTCCTTGGCCATTCGCACCCGGTCCACGTTGATCCTGTTCCCCAGTTTCTCCTCGGCAATGATCCGCCCCCCGCCGGCACCACAGCAGAAGCTGTCATAACCGGATTTACTCATCTCGCTCATGTGGCCGCCAGCCGCCTGGAGCAGCTCGCGCGGCTGGTCGATGATATCCATGTAGCGCCCCAGGTAGCAGGAGTCATGGTAGGTGAAATCGAAGGCTGCGGGATCGAAATTCAGCCGTCCTGCTTTCATCAGTCCATGAAGGAATGTGCTGTAGTGTTCGACCGGAAGGTCCATCCCCAGGTCTTTGTAGTCGCGCCCCAGGGTATTGAAGCAATGGGGGCATGTGGTAACGATGCGCTTCACTCCATAGCCCTTGATCAGTTCAATGTTTTCCTGGGCGCACATCTGGTAGAGATATTCGTTGCCCAGCTTGCGCACCGGCTCGCCGCAGCATTTTTCCTCCTTGCCCAAGATGCCGACCCGTATACCGGCAGCAGCGCAAATCCGGACAAAACCCTTGGCGACCTCCTGATTGCGCTTGTCAAAGGAGGCGTAGCAGCCGGCAAAATAGAGTATATCCACCTCCTGGCGGCTCTCCAAGAGGGTGACCGGCAGGTCGGCGGCCCAGTCGCCCCTGGCGGCAAAGGCCAGGCCGAAGGGGTTGCCGTTGACCTCAATGTTGCTGACAGCGGTCCTCACTTCGTCACCGGGGAAGGCGCCCTCCATAAGAGCCATGTTCCTGCGCATCTCGATAATCTTGTTGACGTGTTCAATGTTGGCCGGGCAGATATCCTGGCACGCACGGCAGGTGGTGCAGGC
>JBEKFJ010000293.1:0-2890 GCA_050013355.1 Oryzomonas sp. | reverse complement strand
CCAGCGTGGACCAAAACCGACGGTGGGAGCCCAGGAAGCGAAGGCCGGCCTTGATCTCAGCACCATTGAGAAGGCTGGTTTCCGGATCAAGCGGAAGTAAGTGCGAAAGAACAGTTGAAACTCGGATGAATAGATGAGCGAAGATACATCAAAAGATTAAAACAACCTGCCACAGAGACACAGTAGATAAAAATTTCAAAGGGGAATTTCCTCTGTGTCTCTGTGTCTCTGTGGCAGAATTGCCGATATAGGTCAATTGCTTTCTATTTTATCCCTCGATCCTCGGGAACAGGGCTTCGGCCTTGGAAATCACCGTTCCCTCCTTCAGGCCGCCCCAGGCCAGGCCGACCAGGGTCTTCTCCTCCCCGCACCCCAGGCTGGCCAGTGCTTTCTCCGCCGTGACCGGCAGGAACGCCGACAGGATGATGTGCACGATGCGCTGGGACTCCAGCAGGCAGTACATGACCGTGGCGAGCCGTTCCTTGAGGGCCGGATCCTTGGCCAGGGTCCAGGGGGCCGACTCGTCGATGTACTTGTTGCCCGCAGAGATCACCTCCCAGATGGCCTGGAGCGCCTTGCTGAAGGCCAGGTCGTTCATGCATCCCTCCACGGTGGCGATCATCTCTTCGGTGCGTCTTTTCAGGGCCAGGTCGCTCTCGTTCAACCCCGCCGGGGCGGGCAGGATGCCGTTGAAATACTTGACCGCCATGGCCGTTGACCTGCTGAGCAGGTTGCCCAGGTCGTTTGCCAGGTCGGAATTGATCCGCTGGACAAGGGCTGTGTGGGAGAAGTCGCCGTCCAGGCCGAAGGGCACCTCGCGCAGCAGGAAATACCTGACCGCGTCCACGCCGTACCTGTCGATCAGCATGTTGGGCTCGACCACGTTTTGCAGGCTCTTGCTCATCTTCTGGCCTTCGATGGTCCACCAGCCGTGGGCAAAGACCTTTTCCGGCAGGGGGAGGCCTGCCGCCATCAGGAAGGTGGGCCAGTAAACGGCGTGGAAACGCAGGATGTCCTTGCCGATCAGGTGCACGTTGACCGGCCAGAAGCGTTTGTAGTCATCGGTCGCCTCGGGATAGCCCAGGGCCGTGACGTAATTGGTCAGGGCGTCGAACCAGACGTAGATGACATGCTTGTCGTTGCCTGGCACCGGGATGCCCCAGGTAAAGGTGGTGCGCGAAACGGACAGGTCGCGCAGCCCCTCTCTTACGAAGGAAATGATCTCGTTGCGCTTGCTCTTGGGCTGGATAAAGTCGGGATGGGACTCGATGTGGGCCAGGAGTTGGTCCTGGTATTTGCTCATCCGGAAGAAGTAGGACTCCTCCTTAAGCTTTTCCACCGGCCGGTTGCAGTCCGGGCAGCGGCCGTCGATCAACTGGGTCTCGGTCCAGAAGGTTTCGCAGGGTGTGCAGTACCAGTCTTCGTACTCGCCCAGGTAGATGTCGCCCTTTTCGAGGATATCCTTGAAAAAATGGGCAACGCCCTTTTTGTGGCGTTCCTGGGTAGTCCTGATGAAGTCGTTATTGGAGATGCCCAACCGTTCCCAGAGCGCCTGAAAGCGCTTCACCACCCGGTCGGCCAGTTCCAGCGGCGTTTCGCCGGCGGTCGTGGCGGCCTTTTCCACCTTCTGGCCATGCTCGTCGCTGCCGGTCAGAAAATAGACGTCGTACCCCATCAGGCGCTTGTAGCGGGCCAGGACGTCGGCCGCCACAGTTGTATAGGCATGGCCGATGTGGGGCACGTCGTTGACATAGTATATGGGCGTGGTGAGGTAGTATGCAGGTTTCATGTCATGCTCCCGGAGTTTTTGGCGTTGGGGTGGTATCGGGTTTGTCGCCTTGTTTGCGGCGATGGCCGTGTTTGCGGTGCCGGTTTCTTCGGCGTCCCTCCTGTTTTTTCTGGTCATCCTGCGCCTCGGCGCCACCGGCCTCGACGGCAGGTGATGCGGCAGCAGCGGCCGCCTTGCTCTCCTGCCGCTTCTCCAAAGTCGGATGAGAGATGAGGGATGAGGGTTGAGCAGCAACGGCAGACTTGCCCTCCTGCCGCTTCTCCTCCTTCTGCTGGGGCCTGCGCTCACGCTGCTCGCGGCGGGCTTCCGGCGGCGGAGCGGCCGCAGAAGGGGCCGGGAGCGCATCGGCGGCGGTGTCGCTCAGCACCTCCTCGCGCCGGATGGTGATCTGCTTGTTGTCGTCGAGCCTGAGGGTAATAGTGCCGGTCAGGATGTTGATCTTGTCGATGACGCCGGCAGCGGAGGGGGTACGCACCCGCTTCCCGCATTTGGGAAAGTTTTTCTTCAGGCAGCAGTAGGTTTCGTATTCATAATCCAGGCAGCAGAGCAGGCGGCCGCATTGCCCCGATATCTTGCTGGGGTTCAAGGCCAGGTTTTGCTCCTTGGCCATCTTGACCGACACCGGCTGGAATTCGCGCAGGAACGAGCTGCAGCACAACTCCCGGCCGCAGATGCCGATCCCGCCTATCATCTTTGATTCGTCGCGCACGCCGATCTGGCGCATCTCGATGCGGGTGTGGAAGGTGTGGGCCAGGTCCTTGACCAAGTCGCGGAAGTCGACCCGGCCGTCGGCGGTGAAATAGAATACGGCCTTGCTGCTGTCGAACTGGTATTCCACCCGCACCAGCTTCATTTGCATGCCGCGTTCCATGATCCGTTTGAGGCAGAAGTCGAAGGCGCTTTTCTCAAGTTGCCGGTTGCGTTCATGGGTCGTCATGTCGTCCGGCGTGGCCTTGCGCCGGATGGCGACCAGGTTTTCGGGCACCCCCTCGGTGCGTTCGACCGGACCTCGAACAACAATGCCGATCCCCAGTCCGCGTTCGGTCTCCACCACTACCTTGTCGCCGGGGGCCAGGTCGAGGTCTCCGGCGTCAAAATCGT
>JBEKFJ010000292.1:0-2980 GCA_050013355.1 Oryzomonas sp. | reverse complement strand
ATGGGCTGCCCCAAGCTGGACGACAACCAGTTCTACCAGCAGAAGTTGACCGAGCTTTTCATCCGTTCCGACATAAGGAGCGTTACCGTGCTGAAGATGGAAGTACCCTGCTGCGGGGGGATCGCCGTGGCCGCCCGGCAGGCCATCGCCGCAAGCGGCAAGCAGATACCCTACAACGAGGTCACCATCGGCATTCAGGGGCAGATCAAGGGGTAACCTTTCTTTCTGTCGGTGTTTCCGAAAGTCAATGCCGGCGGGCCGTTTCCGTTCCATTGAAGGGCATCTCGGAACGGCTGTGGTATACTTATGATTAATTAGCAGGTTGTTGAAAACCGAGGTTGTTCAAAAATGGTCAGATCGTCGCACCCGCAGAAGGCCCTGCGGAGGCGTAGCAGGCCTACTCCGCCGAAGCAGCTTTGGCTGCGAAGGCCGGGCGCTACGCCGCACAAAAGGGCTTTCGAGGACGGCGGCGAGATGGCCGTTTTTCAACAACCTCTTAGTATGCCATCTGCCGGGAGGAAGGCCATGAAGACACGAATAGAGATCATGCGGGGGGATATTACAAACATGGCCGTGGATGCCATCGTCAATGCCGCCAACAACACCCTGCTGGGGGGCGGCGGGGTGGACGGCGCCATCCATCGGGCGGCGGGGCCGGAACTGGTGGCGGAATGCGCCGGGCTGGGCGGGTGTGAGACCGGTGATGCCAAGATCACGGGAGGTTACCGCCTGGCGGCACGGCATGTCATTCACACCGTTGGCCCGGTCTGGCGGGGCGGTGCGCAGGGAGAGCCGGACCTTCTGCGGAGCGCTTACCGGCGTTGTTTCGAGGTCGCTACGGAAAACGGCCTGCGCAGTATCGCCTTACCGGCCATCAGTTGCGGAGTGTACGGTTACCCCATGCGTGATGCGGCCCTGATAGCGCTGTCCGCTGCACGGGAGGCAACCGGGCTTGACCCCGTCCTGGAACGGGTCATATTCGTTCTGTATAACGACGAGGCGGCTCATACCTATCGGGATGCCGCCGCTGCCCTGAAGATGGAGTCGGATTAGTCTTGCGAGATGCTGGTTCGCCAGTTGAAAGCATCCAACTGCGCGGCCAGCAGGGTAGCGACGGGAATGCCGCAGGTTTCGGTCAATTCATGGACCTCGCCGAAATTGGTCTGTTCGAGCGTTTCCGCCAGCGCCAGCAGGGCGCCCAGTTTCCCTTCGCGGTTGAGCAGCGCTGCGGCGATCTCGTCGTTCAGCCGCAATTCCCGAACAATCCCTTCAACGGGCGTCTCGAAGAGCACATCCACCAGTGACAGGATGCCGAGCATGAAGGCCGAATCCACCTGCTCGTTGCCGCGGGGCAGGTGGTAATGATCCATGACCAGGTACTCCAGCAGGCGCCCACGAACGGCGGCCATCTCCAGCAGGGGGTTGTTGATCCCCCGGCTGTCGGCGCTGGCGAAGATGGCCAGTTGAACCCAGCGCCGCAGTTTGCCGAGCCCGAGCAGCATGATGGCGTGCCGCAGACTCTTGATCTTCTCCCGCAGGCCCATGTGCACGGAGTTGACCAGTTTCAGCAGGTTGTACGACAGTTCCGGATGGTCCCTGAAAATCTCCTCGATCTTGCCGAAATCCGTCTCACCCTGAAGATAGCCGAGCAGCCGCAGCATTGCCATCCTGGAAGGTTCGAGCCCTTTCTGCTTGAGCACCACCGGCCGTTCGAAGAAGTATCCCTGGAACAGCTCGAAACCCAACTCGAGACAATCCTGGAACCGCTCCTGCGTCTCTATCCGTTCCGCCAGGAGCGTGACGGGAAACCGGCGCAGCGCGGTCACGACCTCAGGCAGGTCGGCAGGGTTTGTCTCCAGGAGATCGATCTTGACGATATCCACGAAGCTATACAGATCGTGGTGTTCCGGGGAATAGACATGATCGTCGAGGGCGATGCGGTAGTTCTTCTCCTTGAGCTGGCGGCAGCGTTCTTTGACGACGTCGGTCAACTCAACCGATTCAAGCAACTCCAGGATGGTATGCCTGGGCGGCAGGACTTCGACCATGTCCGAGAAGAGTACATCGTGGGTGACGTTGATGAATCCATCCTTGTCCCCCAGCACGTTGTTAAGGCCAAAGTTCGCCAGGGCACTGGAGATCACGCTCATGCTCGCCTGGTCCTGGCTTTCGTATTCGCTGTAATTTTTCTCGGTCGAACGGAAGAGGAGTTCGTATCCCACGATCTCCTGGTTGATGTTCAGGATCGGTTGGCGCCCGAGAAAAAATTTTGTGAGCGATGGTAAGTCCATGACCGGCTTTGTCTGCGCCCGAAGCGCACTGCGTAAAATGGTTGCCGGTTGCCCGGCCCGTCAGAACAGCGAATATGGATTGGATTTTAGCATCGTATCGCCAAGAATGCGAATGCAAAATTAAAAGCCCTCCAGGCGGAATATGCCGGCGGACAACGTGCGTCTCTTGCCGATGGCCCCTCTCCTGTGCTACAACAATGCCATGCTCCAACTCATGGATATCTCCAAAGACTTTGCCGGCAATCCGCTCTTTATCGCCATCTCCTGGCACCTGAAAAAGGGTGAGCGGGTCGCGCTGGTAGGCGAGAACGGCGCCGGCAAATCCACCCTGATGAAGATCATTGCAGGGCTCAGCGAACCATCCTCGGGCGAGATCCAGATTGCCCGGGGCGCAAAGGCCGCGTATCTGCCCCAGGACGGCATCGTCACCAGCGGGCGCACCTTGTTCCATGAGGCACGGGCGGCGCTTTCGGAATTGCTGGCCATGGAGGAGGAATTGCACCGCCTGGGGCAGGAATTGGGGCTGCTCCCCCATGATTCCGCTGAACATATGACGGCTCTTCAGCGTTATGGGGAACTCCAGGAACAGTTCCGCCACCGGGGCGGCTACACCATGGAGGCCGAGATCGGGACGGTGCTGAAAGGGCTGGGGTTTTCCCAGGCGGACTGGCAGCGCGACTGCGGCGAGT
>JBEKFJ010000291.1:0-2981 GCA_050013355.1 Oryzomonas sp. | reverse complement strand
GGCTACAGGAAGTTAGCATGGGTCTTTACCTCCATAGTAGTCGTTATATGCGCATTATATACCCTCATGTACAGCAAAGATCAAGTGATAATCGGCAGTCAGGAGAAATATCAATCACTCTGCGTCTCTGTATCTCTGCGGCAGAAGTGTCGATTTCTGGTTCAATCGTCTTTCTTGATCCGCACCACCTGGCTTACCCCCGGCATGGCCTCGATTTCGTGATCGTCCAAGGTGTCCGTATCGCCGATTACGCCGATGATCGTGCGGTTGGCGCCGGTCGATTGGTGAATGTCGAAGTCGTGGGTGATAAGATATTCCTTTATCTGGTCAAGGGCCTCTTCAGGCGCATGCTTTTTCATGATAATCAGCATCTTGAACTAACTCCTCTCATTTACTACTTGATAAATTGACCTGCTTCCGTGTCGTTGCTGCGCGGCTGTCAAACCTCTTCATCCTGATGCGACATGATGCGTTCCAGGCGGCGCGATTCGTCCACAACCCTTTCGAACAACCTCACGATGGCCCCGTCGTCGAGCGGGCCGGGGTTTTCATCCTTCATGCGGGCAAAGATGCGTTTTTCGCGAGCCGGATCAAAGACCGGCAGGTTCAGCCCCTTCTTGAGGTGCCCGATCTCCAGGGCGAGGCGGGCGCGCTCGTTGAAGATGCGCAGCAGCACATCGTCCAGCAGGTCTATCCTTTTGCGGATTTCATTGATGTCCAATGGATTCTCCTATATTCCCGTTCCTGATGAGCACTCATCTTCCGCCACATGGTTCCCCCCTATAAAAAAGGGGGGCAGGGGGGATTTGATTTTACAGATCAAAGGCAAGTCCCCCTTTGTTAAAGGGGGACTTGATTGTTAGCGAAAGATGGAGGTTAATCAGCTTCCGCCGAGTCTGGCGATCAATATTGCTTCTTGATGAATGAATCCTTCTTGCCATTGACGTCGTCCCGCTCCGGGTAGTCGATATTGTAGTGCAGGCCGCGGGACTCCTTGCGCATCTGGGCGCAGGTCACGATCAGCTCGGCCACGGTTGTGATATTGCGCAGCTCGATCAGGTCCGACGTAACGATGAAGTTCCAGTAATACTCCTCGATCTCGTCCTGGATGAGGTTAATGCGCCGCATGGCTCGTTCCAGGCGCTTATCGGAACGGACAATCCCCACATAGTTCCACATGCTGCGCCGAATCTCGTCCCAGTTCTGGGAAACCACCACTGTTTCATCGCTGTTCGTGGCAGTGCCCGAGTCCCATGCCGGCAATTCCCGGTGGCCGGTGGAAAAATTCCCGACCACCTGAATGGCATGGTGATAGGCCCTGCTGGCATAGACCGCCGCTTCCAGCAGCGAATTGCTGGCCAGGCGGTTGGCGCCGTGAAGTCCGGTGAAGGCAGCCTCGCCGATGGCGTACAGTCCGGGGAGGTCAGTCTCCGCGTCAGTGTTGACCGCCACGCCGCCGCACAGGTAGTGGGCAGCGGGCACGACCGGCAGCCATTCCCTGGTCATATCCAGCCCGAATTCCATGCAGGTCTGGTAGATGTTGGGAAAGCGGCTGCGCACGAAATCAGCCGGTTCGTGGGTGATGTCCAGGAAAACGCAGTCATCGCCGCTGGTCTTCATTTCGTTGTCTATGGCCCGCGCCACGATATCCCGGGACGCAAGATCCTTGAGCTTATGGTATTTCTCCATAAAGGCCGTGCCGTCCCGGCGCCGCAGGATGGCCCCCTCGCCGCGCACCGCCTCGGAGATCAGGAACGACTTGGCCAGGGGATGGAAGAGGGTCGTGGGGTGGAACTGCATAAACTCCATGTTGGCGATGGTGGCGCCGGCCCGGTAGGCCATGGCGACGCCGTCGCCCGACGCCACATCCGGGTTGCAGGTGTAGAGATAGACCTTGCCGGCCCCGCCGCTGGCCAGAAGGGTGACCTTGGACGAGAAGGTCTTCACGGCGCCGGCGGTGATATCCAGGGCATAGGCCCCCAGGCAGCGGTTCTGCTCCATGGGGCAGCGCTCGATCTTGGCCTGGGTGATCAGGTCAATGGCGATATGGTGCTCGTACACCTGGACGTTGGGGTGCTGGCGGACCGCCTCCACCAGGGCCCGCTCGATCTCGCGGCCGGTGATGTCCTCCGCGTGCAGGATGCGGCGGGCGCTGTGGCCCCCCTCACGGGTCAGGTCGTAGTCGTCGCTGCCACTGCCTGTGGTGAACTTGACCCCCCATTCGATCAGATTGCGGATGGTCTGGGGGCCTTCCTCCACTACCATGCGGACCACATCCTCGTGGCAGATGCCGGCCCCGGCCACCAGGGTATCGTCCACATGGGCGTCGAAGGAGTCCTCGGAGGAGAATACCGAGGCAATGCCACCCTGGGCATACTTGGTGGCAGACTCGGAGATGTCACGCTTGGTTACGATGGCGACGCTGCCATGGTCGGCTGCCTGAAGTGCAAAGGAGAGTCCGGCAATACCGCTGCCGATGACGAGGAAGTCACTTTCGATGAGCATAACGCAAAGTCCCTTCTGGTTTTGTATACGTGAAAAAAAGAATTATTCTCCTGCGGGGAAACTTTGTCAAGCAGAGAGGGGATGAATGGAAAAATGGGCACAACGAACAACAGCCGGTCCTGGTTGAACAGGTGCCGGCTGTTGTTCGTTGTCTTGCAGGGTATCCTTATTCCCATCCCGATAGAGGAGACCGAAGCGCTTAATTCTCCCCGCTGACCACCAGCGCACCATCCTTAAGCTCCACGCGTAGTTCGCTCCCCTCCGCCACGTTGCCTGCAATGATGGCGCGCGCCACCCGGGTCTCCAACTCCCGCTGCAGGTAACGCTTGAGCGGCCGGGCCCCATAGACCGGATCATAGCCGGCCTTGGCGATGAAGCGTATGGCTTCGTCGGATATTTCAAGGCCGATGTGGCGATCCCTCAAGCGTCCCTTCAACTGTTCCAACAGCAGATCGGCGATACGCACCACCTCGTTC
>JBEKFJ010000290.1:0-2998 GCA_050013355.1 Oryzomonas sp. | reverse complement strand
GGTCACGTCCTCGCTCTCCAGGTATTCGTCGAATGCCATCACCCGGTCGATCACGCCGCCGGGGGTGATCTCGATGAGCCGGTTGGCAATGGTGGAGACGAACTCGTGGTCGTGGGAGGCGAACAGCACCACCTCGGGGTAGGCGATCAGCCCGTCGTTCAGGGCGGTGATCGACTCCAGGTCCAGGTGGTTGGTCGGCTCGTCCAGGATCAGGACGTTGGCGCCGGAGAGCATCATGCGGGACAGCATGCAGCGCACCCGCTCGCCGCCGGAGAGGACCGAGGTCTTTTTCGTCGCCTCGTCGCCGGAGAAGAGCATCCTCCCCAGGAACCCGCGGGCAAAGGTCTCCCCCTCGGTGGGGGGCGAATACTGGCCCAGCCAGTCGATCAGGCTCAGGTCCTTCTCGAAATAGCGGCTGTTCTCCTTGGGGAAATAGGCGTTGGTGATGGTCACGCCCCAGCGGAAGGAGCCGCTGTCAGGCTCCAGTTCGCCGGCCAGGATCTGGAACAGGGTGGTACGGGCCTGGGTGTTGCCGCCCACAAAGGCGATCTTGTCGTTCTTGCGCACGATCAGGTCCAGGTTGTCCAACACCTTTACCCCGTCGATCTCCTTGGTGAGGCCGGAAATCTCCAGGATGATGTCGCCGCAGGGGCGTTCAGCCTTGAACATGACGTGGGGATACTTGCGCGACGACACCGGCATATCATCCAGGGTCAGCTTGTCCAGGAGCTTCTTGCGCGAGGTGGCCTGCTTGGCCTTGGAGGCGTTGGAGGAAAAACGCTGGATAAAGGCCTTCAATTCCTCGACCTTGTCCGACACCTTGCGGTTCTCGTTCTGGCGCTGCTTCAGGTTCAACTGGCTGGCGTGGTACCAGAAATCGTAGTTGCCCACGTAGACCTGGATGCGGCTGAAGTCGATGTCGGCGGTGTGGGTGCAGACCTGGTTGAGAAAGTGGCGGTCATGGGAGACCACGATCACCGTGTTGGGGAAGCGGAACAGGAACTCCTCCAGCCAGGAGATGGACTTCAGGTCAAGGTTGTTGGTCGGCTCGTCCAGGAGCAGCACGTCCGGGTTGCCGAACAGGGCCTGGGCCAGCAGCACGCGCACCTTGTCGCCCCCTTCCAGCTCCTTCATCTTCTTGTGGCGGAGTTCCTCGGGGATGCCCAGGCCGTTCAGCAGCACCGCTGCCTCGGACTCGGCCTCGTAGCCGTTCATCTCGGCGAACTCGGCCTCCAGCTCTGCCGAGCGGACGCCGTCCTCTTCGCTGAAATCGGCCTTGGAGTAGATCGCTTCCCGCTCGACCATGATCTTGTACAGCTCTTCATGTCCCCTGATAACGGTGTTGAATACCGTCTCCTCGTCAAAAGCAAACTGGTCCTGGCGCAGCACCGCGAGGCGCTCGCGGGGGCCGATGGCGATCTCCCCCTTGTCCGGGGTGATCTCGCCCGAGAGGATTTTGAGAAAGGTGGACTTGCCGGCGCCGTTGGCGCCGATCAGGCCATAGCAGTTGCCTGGCGTGAATTTGATGTTCACGTCCTTGAACAGGACGCGCTTGCCATAGCTAAGAGCAATGTTTGAAGCGGTAATCATCTGTATCGGTTCCTTTCAGACAAATAAAAAAACCACAGGATGACCCCTGTGGTTCAGGTGATATTCTTTTATACCATTTCTGCCGCCTCAACGGCAATCGTTAATTCTAATAACTCCCTGCCTTATCCCCTCACCCGGCCTTCGGCCACCCTCTCCCTGTGGGAGAGGGCAGATTGATAACCCTTCTCCCATTGGGAGAAGGTGCTCCGAAGGGGCGGATGAGGGGGATTTTGACATGATTTAACAACAAACCGGTCTTACTGCGAAATATGTTTCCTTCCCTTGACCATGCGGGTCAGCAGGGTGTCAAGGGAGGAGGCGAAGCGCTGGCGGTCCGTTGCGCCGAACTGGGCCGGTCCTCCCTGCACCAGGCCCTCATCGCGCAGTTCCATCATCAGGTCGCGCATGGAGAGGCGTTCGCCTACATTCTCCTCGGTGTAGAACTCGCCCCGCGGGTCGATCCCCACCGCACCCTTGGCGACAATCCGGGCCGCCAGCGGGATGTCGGCGGTTATGACCACGTCTTCCGGGGCCGCATGCTCGGCAATGTAGTCGTCGGCAACGTCAAACCCCTCGCTTACCACCACCGAGTCGATCAGCCGGGAATGGTGCTTGGCAAGGCTGGTGTTGGCCACCAGGCAGACCGGGATCTCCAGGCGCTCGGAGGCGCGGAAGGCTATCTCCTTGATGACCCGCGGGCAGGCGTCGGCATCTATCCATATTCGCATGGTTACTCCTTTTTTTTGAGATCAAGTGTACCAGATAGTATCACGGATGCCAGCAAGTATCCTTCCCAAAGGTGGCTACGGCCCGCCAGACATTTCTGCAAACCGTGGTAAAATTCATCTAGTACCATGTAACTGAGGAAGGCTACCACCCCCGCTGGAGCGAGGACCATCTGGGGCCTAAAGGGCATGTCGAGTACTCAAAACGTATACGTCAGTAATTGAAAACACCAGGAAACGCGACAAGGCCGGCGTTGCGATGGGGGCGGCACCGGCGGGCAGATCGAACCGCCCTGGCAGGATAGGGCTCAGAAAAGGAGGGGGTATGCAACTGGAGATGCATGACGTCAAGATCGACTATCCCGAAGGGTGCAACATCATTCTCGGCCAGACCCACTTCATCAAGACCGCCGAGGACCTGTACGAGATCATTGCCACCACGGTGCCCCAGGCCCGCTTCGGCGTTGCCTTCACCGAGGCGTCCGGTCCCTGCCTGATCAGGTCCGAGGGGAACGACGACGATCTGATCAAGGGGTGCACGACCGTGCTGAAGGCCATCGGCGCCGGTCATGTCTTCTGCATCCTGCTGCGGGACGCCTATCCCATCAGCATTCTCAACCAAGTGAAGAACTGTCCCGAGGTTTGCCGGATCTACTGCGCCACGGCCAACCCGCTCCAGGTCA
>JBEKFJ010000289.1:0-3884 GCA_050013355.1 Oryzomonas sp. | reverse complement strand
GCCCTGACCTTCACAATCTCCCTGTTTTCCGTATCCACCATATGAATGGCGCAGGCCAGACAGGGGTCGAAGGAATGCACCGTCCTTAACACCTCAAGCGGTTTTTCCGCATCGGCCACCGGGGTGCCCACCAGGGATGCCTCGTACGGGCCGGGTGCGTCCTGGGCGTTCCGTGGTCCCGAGTTCCAGGTGGAAGGGACAACGGCCTGGTAATTTTTTATCTTGCCGCCTTTTATCACTATCCAGTGGGAAAGCACCCCCCTCGGGGCCTCGTGCAGCCCGACCCCTTTAATCTCGCCATTCGGGAATACCGGTTTGTTGAAGGTCCAGGTATCTCCCTTCCCGATGTTGTCCATCAGGGCCTGCCACTGTTTCTGCAGGGTTTCGTACAGAACCGCCGCGCGTACAGCCCTGGCCGCATGCCGGCCGATGGTTGAATGGAGCGCTGTTATGGGCACCTTCTCACCCGCCATGCCGCTTATGGTGTCAAGGGCCTTGTCCGTATACCTCTTGGTATGCGCGTCTCCCGCGGCGTACATGCAGAGGACATTGGCGAGAGGGCCGACCTGGGCCGGCTTGCCGTAGAACGTGGGGGCCTTGACCCAGGAGTATTTGCCGTCGTCCTGGAACTCCGTATAGTGGGGAGCCGTGTCCTCTTCCCAGGGATGGCGGGTCCAACTGCCGTCGTACCAGGAATGCTTGACGCTCTCCTGCACCCCTTTTTTGATGTAGTCGTCCTCAAAACCGGTTATGGAGCGAAATCTGCTGATGTCGCCATCGGGGATGAACCCGCCGGGATGATCAAAAACCGTTCCCTTCGTGTCCATCGGGAATTCCGGCACCGACAGGTAATTGGTGACCCCGGCCCCGTACGCGGTCCACTCCTTGTAACACGCGCCGATGGCACACACATCCTGGAAATAGACGTTGTTCACGAAGTCGCCGAGCTCATCGATAAGGGTTTTGACGTAAAAGAGCCGCTCCATGGTAAGGGTGGAGGGGCTGTCCGTATTGATGGGATTTGCCACGCCACCCACGGCCAGGTTCTGGATGTGGGGCGTTTTCCCACCCAGTATGGATACGATCATGTTCGCCTTGCGCTGGACCTCAAGCGCCTGCAGGTAATGGGTCGTAGCAAGGAGGTTCAATTCCGGCGTAAGTTTCATGGCCGGATGCCCCCAATATCCGTTGGCGAATATCCCCAACTGGCCGGACCCCACGAAGCCTTTCAGCTTGTTCTGCGTCTCCGTGAAGACCTGCGCGCTGTTCATGTTCCAACTGGACATGTTCTGGGCCAGCATGGCCGTCTTCTTCGGGTCCGCCTTCAGGGCGGACGTGACGTCCACCCAGTCCAGGGCCGAAAGATGGTAGAAATGCACGATATGGTCCTGAACGGCGTGCGCGGCCATCATGATGTTCCTGATGTATTGCGCGTTCAGGGGTATTTCCATATTCAACGCATTTTCCACCGACCTGACCGAGGCTATGGCGTGGACGGTGGTACAGACCCCGCATATCCTCTGGGTATACAGCCAGGCCTCGCGCGGGTCCTTGTCTTTCAGGATCAGTTCTATACCGCGCCACATCTGGCCCGATGACCATGCCTTGCTCACTCGGCCGTTGTCCAGCTCACAGTCTATCCTCAGGTGGCCTTCAATCCTGGTGACCGGATCAATGCTGATTCTCTTTGCCATATCTTCCTCCGTTCGAACCCGATGATGTATAGTTCATTCTGATAGATGCTTTCTCGTGTTTAATGATGCGACTCGGGAAACAGGGGCAGGTATTTGGCGCAGAACTTGAACCCCAGGATCGCAAAGGCGGTCAACCCCAAGCTTATCGAAAACTCCATTAACGCCGGGAAGTAATCGCCGCCCGAGCGGGTCGCATATTCGGAAACACCAAAGACGGCCACATTCATTCGGTTCATCAGCACCCCGAGTATCACCAGCATATCGACCACAAAGATGCGTTCCAGGCTGGTCCTGACGGAGCGAAAGGAAAGCAGGGCAAGCGGCAGTATCACCCCCACCGTCATCTCGATCAGATAGAGATTCCCCGCGAAGCTCCCGTCCAGCACCGCCCCCACGCCAGGTCCGGTCACCAGGTGCCAGATCTTCATGACGAGGTACACAAAACCGACGATCATAACCCCGCGTGCCAACCCTTCGACCACATCCCTGGGAGGCTTGTGGTTGAATACCTTGCCGGTAAGCAGGGTCTCGAAGCTGACTATGGCCAGCCCCAGCATGACTGCCGATATGAGGAAATGATAGGGGAGCAGATGGCTGTACCAGAGCGGGGACAGCTTGCCCGGCACGATCAGGTAGTTCGCCCCCAGGGAGGACTGGTGGAGCAGCGACAGCGCCACGCCGAACATGACGGCCCCCACCATGATGCGGCTGACGGCGTTCAGAGCGCGCAGCCAGCCGAGTTTCTCAAATACCATGGGGCTCGATTCCGTGCCCAGGGTGCAGAGGTAGAGCACGAGGTGCAGGGCGACGATGAACATGACCGAGTTGACCTGCCACATCACCAGGGGATGCCAGATGACAAAGGAGCGGCCGATGTCGAGGGTGATGGAGATGGCAGCCAACAGGTAGCCGAAAAAGGCGTTCAGGATCGAGGCACGGGCAATGTACTTGTACTTTTTCCAGTTCAGGATGTAGACCGCCCCGGCGATCAGGAACGCTCCGGCCGCCATGGCCACCCCGCCCAGGACGTCGTAACCGATCCACAACCCCCACGGCCAGAGGTCGTTCAGATTGGATGCGGCCCCGATGCCGAAGATCAACCGGTACACGGCAACGACGGCCGCAAGGCCCATCAGGGCGACCAGCACCAGGGTGAACGGCGTGACCATCTTGATTCCCAAATCCTTGCTGGGCGCATCATCCAAAAGCTTGTTGATGACGCCCCCCAGCTTCGGGCCGACATACCTGGTCGCATCAATGTCGGAGAGCCTGAAAGCTTGTTGATGACGCCCCCCAGCTTCGGGCCGACATACCTGGTCGCATCAATGTCGGAGAGCCTGTATTCATCAGCCATGAACCTGTTGATGACGCCCCCCAGCTTTGGACCGACATACTTGGTCGTATCAATCATGGCTGACCTCCTTTTCCTGGCGATGCGTAAACTTGTAGAGGGAGGTCCCTATCGTGAAAACCCCCGCAAAACACCACAGCACCTTCTTTATATAGGCCCAGGTGAGGGAAGGAAGGTCGAAATTGGGGATGTTCTTCCTGAACCCGAGCAGTTCGAACGACACGCCCGAGAGCATGATGTTCTGGGTTCCCCCCGCCTCTTTCAGGCCATAAGTGCCGTCAACATACTGCGCAACCGGCCTGCGCGACTTTTGCGTCGAGTCGACGGTCTGAAGCGGGAAGTCGTACTCTGTCCCCGGTTTCAGGGTGAGCCGGTACCGGGCCTCATTGCGCAGGTCCACGACCTTGCCGAAGATGGTCGCCCCGGTGGGGCAGAACTCGGCGCAGGCCGCGTACTTGCCCTCGGCGTAGCGGTGCCGGCACAACTGGCACTTCCTGACCTCCGGCCAGGCCGAGTCCCATTCATAGCGGGGCACCCCGAACGGGCAGGCGAGTTGGCAGTAGCGGCAGCCGATGCACCTCTCGGCAAGGTAGTAGACGGAGCCGTTCTCCGGGTCCTTCCTGAACGCGCCGGCCGGGCAGACCGAGGCGCATGCCGGGGTAATGCAGTGGAGGCACTGCTGCTTGAAGAATGAGTAGCCGTTCACGGCCGTGTCCTTTGTCTCTGCCGTGCCGTTCTTGTAGACCTTGATGATATTGAGCGTCTTCCCCGACAGCTCTTGCGGCGCATCCCATATCCCCTCATCGCCCTTGGGGCCCTTGCTCTCGTAAGGGGGGGCC
>JBEKFJ010000288.1:0-3055 GCA_050013355.1 Oryzomonas sp. | reverse complement strand
GACTACCGGCCGGCTGAGCGCAAAGAGGTCAAGATCAAGAAACAGGCTGCCGAGTTGACGCTTACGTTGGTCAAAAACCCGGACATCCTGGCGGAGCTGGGCCGTTTGGAAAAACGTCCGTTCCTGGTGGGTTTTGCTGCTGAGACCTCCCGCCTGGAGGAGAATGCCATTCAAAAGCTTGCCGAGAAGAATCTGGATATGATCGTGGCCAATGATGTCAGCCTGGGCGATGCCGGTTTCAATGTGGACACCAATCGGGCGCTTATGCTTTTCAGGGATGGCTCCAGGCAGGAGTGCCCCCTGATGTCCAAGGATGATCTGGCCAACCGTATTCTTGACCAGGTTGTCGTACGCCTTCGCTAGTGTCTCGTGCGGTTAGTTCATACTCGTATTCCGGCTCTTTTAACCACTGTCGTCGTTGCGGCTCCTTGATGTAGACCCTGCTACACCAGCGTCGCCGCGCCTTGACACCAGCCAAAATAGCAAAGGAATTACTTCCCACGACTAACCGCACGGGACACTAGGACCCGCTGTGCAGCCCCTTCAACAACTCCGGCTTGCGTAGCGATTGCCGCAGTATGTCCTTCAGCAACTCCACCTGTTCCATCCCGTCGGCCTTGGATATCCGCCCATTCTTGTACAGGAGCCGCAGGTTTTTCCGCAGGGCGTCCGCTGCAGCCAGCGTATTTTCCCCGGTCGGGTCCGTCAGGAGGCATTCCGACTCTTCGGGATGGCGCAGAAAATCAAAGACCGCCTCCTCGGTCAGGGTCATGTATTCGTCACGATCGCTCTGTGCCAGGGTGTAATGCGAATTGTCCGACAGGGTCTGCATGACCTTCTGCCATTTTTCCAGCCGCGACAGGAGCATGATCGAGTTGAAGATACGCTTGTTGGTGCCGAAGGAAAAGATGGTGTTGGTCAGAACGCCGCGCAGCATGGCGTCATTGGCTCGCTGGTCGGAGCGGCAGATCTCCCGCGCCCGCTCCCAGACCACCTTGTCCGCAAAGGTCTCGAAACGCATCTCCCAGTAGGTGTGCTTCATGGTCACCGAGGCAAATGAGCGCATGATCTTGTAGGGGACGAAATAGTTGTGGGCAATGCCGTCTGCCGCCAAATGGGAGAGATAACCGTAGGCGCAGGCCTTTTCACCGCCGCTCTTGGCCGCCTGCAGCACCTTCTGTCCGATGCGCCAGCGATGGCAGTTGAGCAGGTAATGGGTATATTTTTTCCCCACGATGATGTCTGCAGCGATGCAGCCATAGAGGTAATCGCGGGGGTATGCCGCCAGGAACGCCGCGATGTCGGGCGGCAGGGTATCGAGAGCAGCCAGCACGCTCAAGCCTGCCTGGAGATGGATGCCGCCGCCCCAGGCATGGGCTGCATCGGGGAACAGCACGCCGCATATGGTTGTGAACAGCGCTAATAGGAACATGATGCCTTTCGCTTTGACATGGCTTTGGAGGAACTGGTACAGTTCAAGTCTGTTAATGTTACCCCAGAATGGGGAAGGATTCAATAAAAGGGATAGGGATGGCTCAATCGTTCAAGGCAGTTGCGGTATCGTCGCTGCGGGAATACCTGCTGACACTTCAGGAAAGCGGTCTGGACGGCCTGCCTGACGCCGTGGCCTTTCCGGCGTCGCCCCTTGCGTCGCAACAGCCGGCAGCACTACCGCCGGCAATGGTGGATACCGGCGCGACGCCCCACGACCAGAAGCATGAATCCCTGGAAAAAATCAGGAAAAGCCTTGGAGACTGCCAACGCTGCAAGTTGGCGAAAGGGAGGACGAACCTGGTGTTTGGCGTGGGCAACCCGCAGGCGCGGCTGGTGTTTGTAGGCGAGGGGCCGGGGGGGGACGAGGATCGACAGGGCGAGCCGTTCGTGGGAGAGGCCGGGCAGGTCTTGAACCGCATCATCACCGCCATGGGGCTCAAGCGGGAGGAGGTATATATCTGCAACGTGGTCAAGTGCCGCCCGCCGGGCAACCGGGACCCCGAAGCGGACGAGATTGCCGCCTGCGCCCCGTTCCTCCTGCGGCAACTGCAATCTGTCCATCCCGAGGCCATCGTGGCGCTGGGCAGGTTCGCCGCCCAGACCCTTCTGGGCACGAAGGAGGCGATCTCAAAGCTTCGCGGCAAATTCCGCGATTACCACGGCATTCCGGTCATGCCGACCTATCACCCGTCCTACCTGCTGCGCAACCGGGAGGATTCCGGGCTTTTCTGGGATGTCTGGGAGGATATGGCCCAGGTGTTGCGGCTCCTGAAACTGCTGGTGCCGGAAAAAACCCGCAAAAGGTAGACATTAGAACCGATGAGAGATGAGTTAGAACCGATGAGAGATGAGAAGGCGGACGAGATTTTTCTCTCATCCCTCATCTCTCATCTGCCTTTTAGAACCATCTCCTGACCACAAAGATCCCTTCTTGTTTCCCCTTGACCGGCCAGGCATTCACCGGCCGGCGGGTCCGCATGATCTCAGTCAGCCGCTGTTGCAAAGGTGTGGTCACCACCCCGCCGTTGGCGGGCCGGCCGCACGCAAGCCGGCTTTCGATGGCCGTATTCCGGTCCAGGACGATGATCACATGGCCGCCCCAGACGACCAGGTCGAGCGGTTGCAGACTTTCGGCGATCTCCTGTGCATCCTTCCCTTCCACCGCCACCCCGGTGCCGTAGAAAACCAATTGTGAGGTGTTGCGGGGCGTCCACCCTCCGGTGGCCTGATAGAGCAGCCCTGAACAGTCCACTCCGGCCAGGGTGATGCGCCGCTTGATCCTGTCGTCGAGCGGTGCCCCGGCAGGGTAGAGCGTTCCGATCAGGGCGTTTACCCCCTCCGGGACGTTGCCCCCCCATACGTAGGGGCTGCCGATAACCTCCTTCAGCGCGGCAATGATCCGCTCTCGGGAGGACAACGTTCGGATGCGTGCCGGGGGGCGCTCGTCGCGAAGCTCGATGAAGCGGCTCTCCACGTAAAGCGAGATGCCGTCCGGCGCGGGGTAGTCGTCGGTTTCCACCCGGTAGACGGTGGTCGCGGAACCGGGAACCTTCCCCCGCAA
>JBEKFJ010000287.1:0-3084 GCA_050013355.1 Oryzomonas sp. | reverse complement strand
CGATCTCGGCAGTAATTGCATAGGACGTGTTGAGCAGGCTCGGCGCCGTGCCTCTTGGTATACCGGTGACAGGCTCGCCCGAGTAGTTGAACACCTTACGGCCAGCGGACATGGATGGGCGCGGCGTCACCATCCGGGTTGCCACCGATGCATCAAGTGGGAACACCTGATACTTGTTGAATTCGGCAAACATCAGGTCGTGCATCTCTCGCACTTTGGCAGGATTCTGGGCTGCCACATCGGCGTATTGCGTCCAGTCATGCCTGACATCATAGAACTCGAACTTGAAAGCGCTCGCCGGATCCATGATGGCCGACCCCAACAGTTCCCAAGGCGGGCGGACTGGGATCGCCCGCACTACACGTTTCGCTTTACCCCTTGCCGTATCTGGCAGGGGTTTCTTACCGCATCCACTCACCTGCAGGTTTCATTCGGCTTCAACTCCCACGCATGGAGTTTCTCCAGGCCGTCCCGTAGTTGCCGGGTTTCCTAACTGCATCGCCAGGACACTCACCATCGTTCCCTTTATCAGGATGTGTCCCGGATTTTTCATGGTCTGTTCATCGTTCTTTCCTATCAGTTGTTTTTTATTTTCTATCGGTCTGTTTATTACTATTGCTCAGAGTGTCAGCGGGCGGCCGCTGCGCGCCGCCCGCCAAGTTGACACTTCGACTACTGCCCTTCGTGAGCCCTCATGGCTTCCTCGATCTTCGCTTTCACCGCATCGAGGTTGAAGCTTGCACCCTTCTGCATGGGCGGATACTCGAGAGCCGTCATGGCCAGCTTCGCCACTTCCTGTTGGACGAATACGAAGCGCCAGAACTCGAATCTGAACCAGTCAAAATACTGGTAGGATCCGTAATTCCCCGCGGGCCATATCGTTTTCTCGAAGGGATCCAGGCGCAGATTCACGAGAGCCGGCGCGTCGGTATGGACCTTGCTGCCGATCCACCCGTCGGGCTGTTCAATGAAGCGATACTTGAAGTCGTCGATCCGCACCGCGGCGAGGTTACTTTCAGTGAAGTAGAAGATTTCATGGCGATTCGACGGACCCTTGCCGGTGATCATGTCCATCTGGTTATAGCCGTCGAGATGCACATTGTAGGTCCTGTCGCCGATCTGCTTGCCCTTCAGCAGTTCCTCTTTGATGTTTGGAGTGCCGGCGGCAGCCACAAAGGTCGGGAACCAGTCAAGCCCGGAGATAATGCCGTTCTCCACCTTGCCGGCAGGGACCTTACCAGGCCAACGAATGATGGCGGGCACACGGAAACCGCCTTCATAGCCCGTGCCTTTGGCTCCGAAGAACGGGGTTTGTCCGCCATCCGGCCAGGTGAAGCTCTCGGTGCCGTTGTCGGTGGTGAACACGACGATGGTGTTGTCGTCTACACCTAGGTCCTTGAGCTTCTTCATCACATCGCCCACGATGTCGTCGATCTGGGCCATACCGGCTTCATGAATGGTCCAGCCATTCTTCGAGTCGCGCATGTTTTCATACTTCTCCGAGAGATGGGTGACGATGTGCATGCGTGTCGGGTTGAGCCAGACAAAGAACGGCTTGCCGTCCGCCTTGGCCTTGTCCATGAACTTGAGGGTGAAAGCGAGAATTTCGTCGTCCACCGTCTCCATCCGTTTCGGATAGAGCTGGCCTGCGTCCTCGATCTTCTGCTTGCCAATCTTGCCCCAGCGCGGCTGCACCGTCGGGTCGTCCTTTTCCGTCGCCCAACTGTGGACCATGTTGCGCGGGCCGACTTTGTCCAGCAACTCCTGCGGGTAGGCTGGGTGCGCGGGGTCCTCCATCGCGTCGAGGTGATAGAGGTAGCCGAAGAACTCGTCGAAGCCGTGGACGGTGGGCAGGAACTCATTGAGATCGCCGAGGTGGTTCTTGCCGAACTGGCCCGTGGCATAGCCCATCGACTTGAGCGCCGTGGCAATGGTCACCGCCTCTGCGGGTATGCCGAGCTTGGCCCCCGCCTGACCGACCGTGGTCATTCCGGTGCGAATCGGCAGCTCGCCGGTGATGAAGTTTGCTCGGCCGGCCGTACAACTTGCTTCGGCGTAGTAATCGGTGAAGCGCATCCCCTCGGCGGCGAGCTTGTCGAGATTGGGCGTTCTTCCGGCCATCATCCCCTGGTGGTAGGCGCCGATATTGAACCAGCCGATGTCGTCGCCCATGATGACGACGATGTTGGGGTTCTTGTCCTGCGCAAATGTCGGGCCTGTGGTGCATGCCAGAACGACAACCATTACCGCGAAGACAATTGCTATCGCCTGCTTTCTTTGTTGCATGCTCTCTCCTTTCTTAAGATTGCTCCGTTACATCAGTTTCGACCGGGTACGGGTATCAGACTTGCCTTCGTGGCTCACACTTATTTGCCCTGTCTGCTCATTCCCTCTTCAGGGCTTACTGCTTCCCGCTCGAAATTTCTTGAAGGAGCACCTCGGCATCTTTAAACCCTGGATACTGCTTCACGATTTCTTTCAATGTTTCAATGGCCTCGTCCCTGTCTCCTTTCCGGTTTAAATAATAGGCAAGAGTGAATCCGTATTTTGGCTCCTGAGGCCTGAGTTCCGTCGCCTTTCTGCACCAGCTCACCGCCTCGCTGATCCGGTCCTTTGACGTAATAATACAGAGATTATAGGCGGCCTGCGCCATTTGGGGATCGGCCTTGATGGCCTTCCTGAGATACGTCTCAGCCTGCTTGGGATCATTCTGCTCAGCTTTGAGCAGGCCCATGTTGAAGTTGGCTGCAGCATTGTCAGGGGCCACCTTTAAAGCCTTCTTCAGAGATTCGTCGGCTTTCTTGTTCTCTCCCATGCGAGCATAGGCCATCGATTCGTTGACCATGGCCAGTACAGCCCTCGGCTCCAGCTTGAGCGCAATGTCATATGAAGCGACGGCCTGCTTGAAGTCACGGCGGTCCAGGTGATAGTTGCCCATATTGTAATGGGAGCCCCACTGGTCCGGGCGGGAGAGGATCGATGCGAGGTACTCCTCGTTTGCTGCTGCGACGGTTTTCTTGTGCTCGTCATCCAGGGGGAGGTCCTGATATCCCGCAAGGGACGCGGCGGCCCTGACGCGAACCA
>JBEKFJ010000286.1:0-3086 GCA_050013355.1 Oryzomonas sp. | reverse complement strand
CCCTTCTCCCCTTGGGAGAAGGATAGGATGAGGGGCGGTACGCCGCACAATTTTGCTTGCTAAATTGGACCGCGAAGGCGCCCGAAGGGTGAGGCCAACGGCCGAAGTCACAAGCAAGCCCGTAGATTGACGCCGCATGGGCGGAAAAGAACCCTTTCCGGACGGAAACTGGCTACCATACCGAAACAGCCGCATACCCCACCACCTGATGATTATCGCCGGTAACATCGCCACTGGTTCCATAGGCCGCCAACTCAGCCTGCGTGGCCCCCAACTCGCGGCTCGCCACCAGCATGACCGCTGTTGGAATCACCCCGCACATGGTGATGTGTTCGCCGCGACAGATCTTCACCAATCCCTCGGGATCAAAGGCCAGCACCCGCGCCAACGCCAGTTCGTCCTTGCGCCGGGCCGAGTCGGCCGATTCGTAATGGGTCATGTCCGAACTGGCCACGATCAGCACATCCTCGCCGTACCCCCGTATCGCCGCGGCAACCCCAAAGCCTATCTCCTGAACGGCTGCAAAATCGCCGTGGCCGAGACAGAGTGCGGCCATGGTCGTATCGGAGCGCAGATACTGAATAAAAGGAACCTGTACCTCAAGGGAATGTTCGAAACGATGGGCGCTGCTGTCCAATTCCACAAAGGGAACATAGTGTTGCAGCAGTGTATTGAGGCGTGGGTTGATGGCGATCCGACCGAAGGGGGTCAGCCATTCTCCCTCCGGATAGAGGGCGGCCGCGGCACCCGCCCCATGGTGGTTGGGACCGATGATCAGAACGGTGGGAGGTATGACTATCCGGCCATAGACCTTGCCGGCAATGGCGCCGGAATAGACGTAACCCGCATGGGGCACGACGATTCCCATGACTCGCCGCTTTTTCGACTCGGCTGGGATCAACCCGGACAGGGCGCTTCGAAGCTGCTCCCGCGTACCAGGATAGAACTGTCCCGCAACTGCTGCATGACGTTGCATGGCGTACCTCCTGCTGAAATCAAGCACCTTTTATCAGAAAAAGCATTTGTCACGGAAAAAATCCAAATCTGCCACGGAGACACAGAGACTCAGAGTAAATCAGGAGTAATGCAAGCAAAAAACAACGGTTTTTGATGATGGTTTTATAAAAATAGTTTTTTGTTTTTCTCTGTGTCTCTGTGTCTCTGTGGCAGAAATGCCGTTATTAGGTTTTTCACGGATTCAGGGGTTAGGAGGCTAGCAATAATAAGTTGAACAAAATTGCACTCAGATTTTGGTCGGATTTGGCTGTAGCGATTGAACAAAACCGCAGGCGTAGCAGGGCTACGTCGAGGATTTTGTGATTGAGCTGCGGTCAAAAATGGCCGGAAGATGAGATGCAAGATGTTCATGTTATTGTTGCTAGCCTCCTTAATCAAAGGGAAGCGAACTGTCAACCAAAGGGGCCTTATCCGGCTCAAGCGGCAATTCCTCCTGGCGTTCAAATCGCGGAGTCTCGTCAAGGGCCTGGATCTCTCGCAACGTCGGCAGACTTTTCAGGTCCTTAAGCCCGAATACTTCAAGAAACTCTTTAGAGGTTCCATAGATCAGTGGGCGACCGGGAATATCCTTTTTACCAAGGATCCTGATCAGCTTTTTTTCCAAGAGCGGTTTGAGCACGCCGCCGCAATCGACGCCGCGCAGGTGCTCAACCTCGGCGCGGGTGATCGGCTGACGATAGGCTATGATGGCCAAGGTTTCCAGGGCCGACTGGGAGAATTTGGCGGTCCTGGTCTTTATGTGCCGGGTTACGTATTCCTGCAGAGCCGGGCTGGTTCTGAACTGCCAGCCGCCGGCCACCTCCGCGAGGCCGAAGCCCCCTCCCCGCCCTTCGTGGAATTCCACCAGGTTGGTCAAGGCAGCTTTGATGGCGCTGCGTTCGTATTCCGGCAGCATCTCGCAGAGCCGGTCCAGGGAAAGGGCTGCATCGGCGGCAAAGATGAGGCTTTCGATAATGGCGGGCAAAGACATGGTTAAACGTTCCTGCGCTCTATGGAGAACATTCAAGCGTTGACGTGCATTGGGAACATCGGGTTGCCGCCAGCGGGATTTTGGACAGGCAGAAGGGGCACTCCTTGGTGGTGGCTGACGGGGGTGTTTCTTCACGTCGCAAGCGGTTGATCTGCTTGACCATGAGAAAAACTACAAAGGCCATGATCGCGAAATCAACGATGGTGTTGATGAACAGGCCGTAGTTGATGGTTGCGGCCCCGGCCTTCTTCGCCTCGGCCAGCGTCTCGTAGGCCTTCCCGGAAAGATTCACGAACAGGGAGGAAAAATCAACCTTGCCGACCAGCAGCCCGACCGGCGGCATGATGATATCATTCACCAGTGATTGCACTACCTTGTTGAATGCTGCACCGATGATGATGCCGACCGCCAGGTCGATCACGTTGCCCTTGAGTGCAAATTCCCTGAACTCCTTCAGCACGGCAACCTCCTTTATGCGCCAGGGTGATCAGCTTCGTCGTCAACATCCGCCTGTCCCGGGGCAACGGCGGGTACGAACCAGATGGCGCCACATTCTTCATTCTGGAAGATGCGGATCAGTTTGAGGCGGCACAATTCCAGGAGGGCCAGAAAGGTGACAATGACCCGTTCACGGGTCTGTTCGTCCCGGACAAGCTCGTCGAATTGAAGTGTATCACGTTCCTGAAGAAGGGAAAGTATTTCATTGATACAGTCGGCGATACTGAGGGAGTCGCCGGGGGAGACGTCGTGGAAACTTTCCGCCGGGATGCGCGCCAGGAGAGCCCGGAAGGAATCGACAAGCTCAAAGAGCGAGACCTCCAGCGGCCCCTCTTCACTGCGGGCACCGGCCAGCGCCGGGTCAGGACAGGTCCGCGCAAAGACCTCTCGCCCCAGGAGCGCCCTGGCGCCGATGACCATGCCCGCCTCCTTGTACTGCTGGTACTCCAGTAATCGCCGGATCAGTTCGGCCCGGGGATCGCCCTCTTCTTCCTCCCCTTCTTCCTGGTCATCCGGCGGCAGAAGCATGCGGGATTTGATGTGCAGCAGCGTGGAGGCCATCAGAAGAAAGTCGCCGGCCACATCCAGGTTGAGCACCTTC
>JBEKFJ010000285.1:0-3093 GCA_050013355.1 Oryzomonas sp. | reverse complement strand
ACAGCAATGACTAAGTGGTGGGGCGCAACAGTGATCGCCATCGTATCGGCGGTGGTGCTTCAGTCATCGGTACTGCCGATCTTCATCGCTTCTCCCTTCAAACCGGACCTGTTGCTGGTTTTTGTGGTCTTACTGGGGTTACGCGGTTCATTCAAGGCCGGAGCGGCCCTGTCCTGGGTACTCGGGCTTGTCAAGGACGTTTTCAGCGGGCTCTACCTGGGGCTCAATGCCCTTAGTTTTCTTGTCATTTTCATGGTCATCAAACATGTCTCCGAACGGCTCTACGCCGAGAGCGCTCCGCTTTTAGTCATAGCCGTCAGCATTGCCACCCTGAGTTGCATCTCAATAAATCTTCTCTTGCTGGTCATGTTTGCCACATCGCCGGGCATTGCCTATTCCATGAGCGCCGGCTTGGTGCCCCATCTTCTCGTGAATGCCTTTGTCGCATCGTTAGTCCCCCTTATTCCCGGTTTCGACCGTCTGCTGGAAGCACCATGACAGAGCAACGCTTCGTCCGCGAGATTACGGAATCCAAGAGGAGGATCCTGATCCTTTCCTTTGTGGTGGCGGGCATATTCTTCCTGCTGCTCTTGCGCCTGTGGCACCTGCAGATCCTGAACGTCGATGATTACCGCAACATGTCGGAAAACAACCGTCTTCGTTTCGTGCCGGTGGCAGCATCCCGCGGGACCATCCTGGACCGCAACGGTGAGGTGCTGGTAAGCAACCAGCCCTCCTTCAGCCTGGCGGTTGTGCCGCAGGAGGTCACGAATAAGGACGATCTGCTCGACCGCCTCGCAAAGCTGCTCGGCCTGGATCGTGCCGAAATGGATGAGCGCTGGGAAAAAGGGAAGGGGCGCGCCAAGTATTACCCGGTCATTCTGGCGTCAAACATCAGCCGCGACCAGGTGGAGATTGTGGAGGAAAACCATCTGCGCCTTCAGGGGGTCGAGATCGAGATGAAGCCGGTACGGGAGTATGCCAGTGGTGTCCTGGCGGCCCATCTGCTGGGCTATATCGGTGAGATCTCCGAGGAAGAACTGAGCGCAAAGGGATTCGAAGAGTATAATCCCGGAGATTATCTCGGAAAGAACGGCATTGAGCGGAGTTGGGAAAATGAGTTGCACGGCAATGACGGCGGCCGGCAGTTGGAGGTGGATGCGCGTGGCCGGGTCTTGCGGACTGTTTCCGAGTCATACCCAACGGTTGGCAACAGCGTGGTGCTGACCATCGATATGAACCTGCAAAAAGAGGCGGAAAAGGCTTTTGGAGACCAGGCCGGCGCGGCTGTCGCCATGGATGTGAACACCGGCGAGGTCCTGGCGTTTGTCAGCAAACCCGGCTTCGACCCCGCGCTGTTCAGTGGGAAGATGCCGGCGGATATCTGGAAGGAATACCTGGCGGATGTACGGCATCCCTTGGAAAATAAAGCGCTGACCGGCCAGTACCCTCCCGGTTCGACCTTCAAGATCATAACCGCCCTGGCAGGCCTGGAAGACGGCAAGATAGACGAGAAGACCACCGTGAACTGCAGCGGTTCCTACGAGTTGGGGAACTCGGTCTTCAAATGCTGGAACAAGCATGGACACGGCGTTACCAATCTGAAGAAAGCGTTGCGCGAGTCATGCGACGTCTATTTTTATCAACTGGGCGAACGTCTGGGGGTGGATCGCATCGCCGCCATGGCGAAACGGTTTATGCTCGGCGCGCCTATGGGCATAGGCTTGGCACACGAGAAGGCGGGAATGATCCCCACCTCTGAATGGAAGCTGAAGCGTTTCGCAAAACGCTGGTTCCACGGCGAGACCCTGCCGGTCGCCATTGGCCAGGGCTACGTGTTGATGACGCCGATCCAAATGGCCTCCATGATCGCCACGGTCGCCAACGAGGGGACAGTGTGTCGTCCCTTTCTGGTGAAGCGCGTAATCGATGCCGACGGTAAACCGCTCAAGGAGTTCAAGCCGGAATTTATGGGAACGACCGGTATCTCGGCGGATAAATTCAAGCTGGTCAAACAGGGGCTGTTCGCCGTGGTGAACGAGCCGGGCGGAACCGGCGGCGCGGCGCGACTCTCTGATGTGCATGTGGCGGGTAAAACCGGTTCTTCCCAAGTGGTCAAGCTGCGTGACAGCAAGCAGGCGACCCCCTACAAATTCCGGGATCATGCCCTGTTCGTAGCCTTTGCACCCTATGAAAAACCGGAGATCGCCGTGGCGGTTGTCGTGGAGCATGGCGAGCATGGCGGCTCGGCGGCCGCCCCGATTGCCGGACGCATCCTGCGGGCCTGGTTCGACGGCAAAAAACCGGCCAGGAAAGAACCGGCAGGACTGAAGAACAATGGGGATGAAGGCAACGACGACGAATCGCCGGCGCCTCCGGTCGGGAAACAGAGCAAGGACAAGAGCGATGATTGATCGCCGCCTGTTGACGAATATCGACTGGACGTTGATCGGGTTGGTGGTCGCGATCAGCCTGCTGGGCATCATGAACATCTACAGCGCAACCACGCCCTACAAGATCGTCGGCGCTCCCTACTACCTCAAACAATTCAACTGGATGCTGATTGGGATACTGGTCGTCGCGGTTGTATGCAGTGTTGACTATCATATCCTGCAGGATTTTTCTTACTGGCTGTATGGTTTTCTGATCGTCCTGCTCGTGGCGGTCCTGGTGGTGGGGCGCCGCTCCATGGGGGCGACACGGTGGCTGAGCCTCGGCTTTTTCACTGTTCAACCGTCGGAACTGATGAAAATCGTCATCATTGTCACCTTTGCCAAGTATTTTACCGGCGTGCAGACGGTAAACGGCCTGAGCATCAGGGAAGTCCTCTTCCCGCTCGGCATTCTGGCGGTACCGGCGATCCTGATCATGAAACAGCCCGACCTGGGAACCGCCGTTCTGGTCATCCTGATTGCCCTTTCCATGGCGATCTATGTGGGGCTTATGTGGTCAACGGTAGTAACCTTTGCCGTGGTTACGATCCCTGCCGTCTGGTTGGGGTGGATAAAGGTGCTGCGCCCTTACCAGAAAAACCGCATCCTTGATTTTATCAACCCCGAACGCTCACGACTGGGAAGCGGATACCACATCATC
>JBEKFJ010000284.1:0-3108 GCA_050013355.1 Oryzomonas sp. | reverse complement strand
CGGTGCGCACGGTGGGCGTAATGGGCGACGCCCGCACCTATGATTTTACCGTGGCGCTCCGGGCGGTCAATTCCCTGGACGGCATGACCGCCGACTGGGCCAAGCTGCCCTACGAACTCCTGGGCACCATCTCTTCACGCATCATCAACGAGGTCAAAGGGGTCAACCGGGTGGTGTACGATATCAGCCAGAAACCGCCGGCAACCATCGAATGGGAGTAGCGAACGATGGTGTGCGAGTGAGAGAACCGTTTTGTCTGTGTCCCTGTGGCAAAAGCTTTTCCGTGATAACCAATCAATAACGACGAGTGGGAGGTAAGAGATCTTGTCCGTAATTTCCTTTGAAGAGATCATGTTCTCCATCATGTCCGCCACCCAGGACACTTTCAAGGTTTACATGAACATCGACCTGCTGGCCGGCAAGGTCGAAAAACGGGTCGATCCGGTTGATTCGGACGTGACCGGCATCGTGGGCGTGGCCGGGGACCGGGTCGGTTACATCATCTTTGCCACCGACAAGAAGACGGCCCAGTACGTCGCCAAGGCGTTGCTGATGGTGGACGAGGCCGACGAAGACTGCATACGCGACGCGGTTGGCGAACTGGCGAACAACATTGCCGGCGCATTCAAGACCAAATACCACGAGCAGTACGGCAACGTTGCCCTGGGACTGCCGCTGGTGATTTCCGGCCAGTTGCGCGCCATTTCCGAGCCGCCCGACCCCGATGAGAGCACCAGCATCAACGTGCAGTGCAAAGGGGTGACCATTCCCTTTACAACGGCCGACGGCGCTATCAACATCAAAGTCATGGTATATATGTAGGCTGTTGCAGCGCCACAGCCCATGTGGTTCGTTTCGGGCTTCTGTCCCGCAACGACAGATGGCGCGGTTACCCGTCGCGGGAGGCATGACAGCGTGAAAGAGCTGCTGGAACGGTACGGGGAGCTGCTGCGGGAGGTGGATCGCTGGTTCAGCGACTGCATCCGGCGTCACGGGGACTGGATCGCCTGTGGCCGGGGCTGTTCGGCCTGTTGCCGGGGGTTGTTCGACATCACCATCCTGGATGCCCTCTACCTGAGAAGCGGGATCGATGCCCTGCCGGAGGCCATTCAGCAATCCCTGCGCCTGAAAGCGGCAGACCGCCTTGCCTCGCTGACCGCCTGCAATCCATCCTTTGCCGAACCCTGGATCCTCAACAGTATCCCGGAGGGGGAGTGGGAGGAACTGATGCCGGAAGCGGATGAAACCCCCTGTCTGCTCCTGGCGGAAGACGGGAGCTGCCTGGTTTACGGGCAGCGTCCCATGACCTGCCGCCTGAACGGCATTCCGCTGTTCGACATCTCGGGTGAGGCGGTGATGGACGAGTGCTGCACACTGAACTTCAGAGGCGTCGATGCGGCCCTGCCGGCGGATATCCGTCATCCCTTCCTGGATCTGTTCGCCCAGGAACTGCTCCTGTTCCGCGAGCTTACCCGCAGGCTGCTGGGGGAGGCGGTCAATGAGATGGATACCTTCATCCCGGCTGCAGTACTGCTCGATGCCGGGATGATCAGGGTTTTGCGGCGACTCCGTGACTAAACATACAAGCCCTGATGTCGGGGCGCTGCTTGCCGCGCCCTGATTGGGCGGAGCAAGCAGCGCCCCTACCGTTCATATGTTTAACCAGCGGCGCAATATCCGCGTCTATCGGCGGTTACCTGGCCTTTTGATCCGGCTTCACACGTGGGGCGACCCGTTCCAGGATAGCCTCCAGTTCGGTGGCGTTGTGGACCGCCGGGTAGCAGGTTCCCCGGGCGCAGATGGAAAGAGCGGGCGGGGTGTCGTTTGCTTCGAAGAACAGTGCAAGGTTGGGAAAGTAGTGCGACTTCAGGCCGTGCAGCAACCCCTGCATGGCGGGATGCTCCCTCGGGCCGCAGAAATGGGCCTCTGCCGGCTCGCTCTCCAGTAGGGCCATGGCGTAAAGGCTTCCCAGGTGGATCGTTGGCTGGCGCTGCATGTCGTCGCTGGAACCTTCCAGCAACCGGCGGGCATGGTCCAGCAGGTCGGGCCTTGCAGCGGCGCGGGCCAGGCGGATAAGCGTTTGGGCCGCCAGGGAGAAAGGTGACGGCGTAACGCCGTCGTGTTCCATGGATACCGCCAGGGGCATGGGTTCGGCATCCCGGCCGATTTTCAAAAAACGGCCGCTGTCGGGATCGAGGAAGATTTCCAGCATCTGGTCGGCAAGCAGCAGCGCCTGTGCCAGCCAGCCCGTATCCAGGGTGGCTTCGAACAGTTCCAGCAGGCCGAACGCCAGGAAGGCATAATCCTCTAGAAATGCCGGGACATCGGACGCTTCCCCCAGAAAGCTGCGCAGCAGCCGCCCGTCCTCGCGGCGCAGCCTTTCCAGCAGGAACAATGCGGCGCGGCCTCCCGACTCCAGGAACGCGGAATTGCCGGCCACCACCCCTCCACGGGCCAGGGCCGCGATCATCAAGCCGTTCCAGGCAGTGACGATCTTCTCGTCCCTGAAGGGCCGTATGCGCCTCTCCCGCCGCTCCAACACCAACAACCGGCTTCGTTCCAGCCGTCCGGCGGTTTCCGCCGGGTCCAACCCTTCCCTTGCACAGAATTCATCCAGGCTCAACCGCGTGTTCAGGATAGTGTGGCCTTCAAAATTGCCCTCTGCGGTCACCTGATAGAACCGGCAGAACAGGGGGGCGTCCTCGCCGAGACTTTCCTCGATCTCGCGCTTGTCCCAGACATAGTATTTGCCCTCAATGCCTTCCGAATCGGCATCCAGGGCCGCGTAGAACCCCCCCTCGGGCGAGGTCAGCTCGCGGGCGACAAAGTCAAAGATGTTTTGAGCCACCCCAAGATAAAAAACATCATCCGTTGCCTGGCTCGCCTCCAACGCCGCCAGCCCGAGCATGGCCTGATCGTAGAGCATCTTCTCGAAGTGCGGCACCAGCCACTCCCGGTCCACGGCGTAACGGTGCACCCCGCCACCCACCTGGTCCCATATCCCGCCGTTGCGTATCCTTTGCAGCGTATGGAGCGCCATCTTCAGCGCCGGGGGGTTTTCTGCCGCTCCCTGCCCGATCAGCCAGGTCAGGTTGATCGCCATGGGGA
>JBEKFJ010000283.1:0-3134 GCA_050013355.1 Oryzomonas sp. | reverse complement strand
ACGACTTCCTGCTGAAAAACCCGGACCGGGGTTTCGACTCCGGTCCGGGTTCTAAAAAAATCAATTTTGAAAAAATCCACATACCGGAACGTCAAATGGCCACAGTCCCCTGTGGCCATTTGCTTTGCCATCGATCAAATAATGCTTGGTTTCCATCCGGAAACTCCGGATGAGAAACTAGCAGTTTCCGAACCGAAAAGGAGGGATTTTTCGTCCAGGCAAGGAAATCGAGGGATTGCGCGGAGGCGTACATCGGTACGCCGCACAAGCAAGCCCGAAGATTGACGCCGCATGGGCGGAAAAGAACCCTTTCCGGACGGAAACTACCTACAAACCGAGCTGCTTGAAGAAGTCGTTCCCCTTGTCGTCCACCAGGATAAATGCCGGGAAGTCCTCCACCTCGATCTTCCAAACCGCTTCCATCCCCAGTTCCGGGAAATCGATGCACTCGACCTTCTTGATGTTCTCCTCGGCAAGGACCGCGGCCGGGCCGCCGATGGAGCCGAGATAGAACCCGCCGTATTTTTTGCAGGCATCCGTGACCTGCTGGCTGCGGTTTCCCTTTGCGATCATGATCAGCGAACCGCCCTTGGACTGGAGTTCGTCCACGTAGGAGTCCATGCGGCCGGCGGTGGTGGGGCCGAAGGAGCCGGAGGGCTTGCCTGCCGGGGTCTTGGCCGGGCCGGCGTAGTAGATCGGGTGCTTCAGCAGGTACTCGGGCAGCGGCTTACCACTGTCCATGATCTCCTTGAACTTGGCGTGGGCGATGTCGCGGCCCACCACGATGGTGCCGGTCAGGAGGAGCGGGGTGGAGACCGGGTGCTTGGTCAGCTCGGCCAGGATCTCCTTCATGGGCTTGTTCAGGTCGATCTTAACGCCGTGCCCGTGCTTGCCGCGGTACTGCTCGGGGATCAGGCGGCCGGGGTTGCGGTCCATCTCCTCCACGAACAGGCCGTCTTTTGTGATCTTGGCCTTGATGTTGCGGTCGGCCGAGCAGGATACCGCCATGCCGACCGGGCAGGATGCGCCGTGGCGCGGCAGGCGGATGACACGCACGTCGTGGGCAAAGTATTTGCCGCCGAACTGGGCCCCGATGCCCAGCTTCTGGGCCGCTTCAAGGAGTTTCGCCTCCAGTTCCAGGTCGCGGAAGGCCTGGCCGTGCTCGTTCCCCTGGGTGGGGAGGCCGTCCAGTTCCTTGGCGGTTGCCAGCTTGACGGTCTTCATGCAGGCGTCGGCGCTCGTACCGCCGATGACGAAGCCGATATGGTAGGGGGGGCAGGCCGCGGTGCCCAGGTATTTCATCTTTTCCACCAGGTATTTTTCGAGCTTGCCCGGGGTTAGCAGGGCCTTGGTCTCCTGGTACAGCATGGTCTTGTTGGCCGAGCCGCCCCCTTTGGCCACGAACAGGAATTTGTAGTAGTCGCCGTCGGTGGCCATGATGTCGATCTGGGCCGGGAGGTTGGTGCCGGTGTTGACCTCCTGATACATGTCCAGGGCCACGGTCTGGGAGTAGCGCAGGTTCTCTTCGGTGTAGGTCTTGTATATCCCCTTGGACAGCCATTCCTCGTCCTTGACGCCGGTCCAGACCTGCTGGCCTTTCTTGGCGACGACCGTGGCGGTGCCGGTGTCCTGGCATACGGGAAGCTCGAACTGGGCGGAGATCTCGGCGTTGCGCAGGAACGCCATGGCGACGCCTTTATCGTTCTGGGATGCCTCGGGGTCGCTCAGGATCTTGGCCACCTGCTCGTTGTGCGCGGGGCGCAGCAGGAACGAGACATCCCGCATGGCCTCGTTGGCCAGGACGGAGAGCGCCTCGGGACAGACCCTGATGACCGGCTTGCCGGCAAATTCGGCCAGCTCGACATACTTTTCGCTTCCCTCGATCTTGCGGTACGCGGTTTCATCATGGGCAAGCGGGAAAGGCTCCTGATAGACGAACGGTTTGGTGGACATGCGCTGATTCTCCTTTCGTTGCCGGGACATGCGGCTTTGGTAAGATGATTGGGCATATCTGGAATAGATGGTGTATACACAAACAATGAGCGCATCTTAGTGAAAAGCGTGCCTTTTGTCGAGAGCTAAGTTTATGGAGCAACCGGTGATAAAAATTGACAGATTTAGTGGGGCTATGTTAATCCTATACCAGTATTTCCAACTGTATTTACGGGAGTTTCTCCATGTTCAAGAACCTTCGTGAGGATATCAAATCCGTGTTCGAGCGCGACCCGGCCGCCCGCAACGTCATGGAGATCATCTTCTGCTATCCCGGTTTGCACGCACTCTGGATATACCGTATCGCCCACTGGTTCTGGGTTAATGAACTCTTCTTCCTGGGGCGCCTTACCTCCCATATCGGCCGTTTCCTTACCGGCATCGAGATCCATCCCGGCGCCAAGATCGGCCGCAAGTTCTTCATCGACCACGGCATGGGGGTGGTGATCGGGGAAACAGCCGAGATTGGCGACAACGTGACCCTGTACCACGGCGTGACCCTGGGGGGGGTGACCTGGGACAAGGTCAAGCGCCACCCGACCCTGGGCGACAACGTGGTGATCGGTTCGGGCGCCAAGGTTCTGGGGCCGTTCACCGTCGGCAAGGGGGCCAAGATCGGCTCCAACTCGGTGGTGGTCAAGGAGGTCCCGGAAAACGCCACGGTGGTCGGCATCCCCGGCCGGGTGGTCATGGCCCAGGAAAAGAAGCAAGAAGCCCGGCCCGACCTGCAGCATGGTCAACTGCCCGACCCGGAGGCCACGGCCATCTCATGCCTGTTCGACCAGATCCGCGAGTTGGAGAAAAAGTACGACGCCCTGGCCGAGGAACATGAGGTATTGAAAAAGAAGATCAACGGCTGAGCCGCCGATTTTAGGATACACTCGAGAAAGTTACGTTAATGATCAAGCGCCAGACAACCATCAACCGCATCTTCAAGATCACCGGTATCGGCCTGCATACCGGCCAGCCGGTCAACCTGGAGTTCCTTCCCCGCCGCGAGTTTGGCATCGCCTTTGTCATCAACGGCCGGATGATCCCGGCCCGCTACGACATGGTGGCCGATACGCGCCTCTCGACCCTTATCGCCAGGGACGGCGCATCGGTCTCAACCATCGAACACCTGATGGCGGCCTTTTATTTCT
>JBEKFJ010000282.1:0-3255 GCA_050013355.1 Oryzomonas sp. | reverse complement strand
TATCATCCAGCATATCGTCGGGTCACCGGTGGAGCGCATCGATGCCGTTGGGGCGCCGGTCTTCACCGGCGAGGAGGACATCGCCAATGCCCGCATCGTTTTCGAGAACGGCTGCGTGGCCAACGTGACCGCCAGCCGCATCAGCCTGAAGAGCGAACGCAAGATGCGCATATTCCAGCGCGATGCCTACATAACGCTCGACTTCCAGAACCGCAAGCTGCTGGTGGCACGGAAGGGAAGCGGCGAGCTGTTTCCGGGCATTCCCAACGTGAAGGTGGATGAGCGGGAACTGGGGGAGGCCGATGCGCTGAAAAACGAGATCGAATCGTTCATCGCGGCCATCAGGGAAGGGAAACAGCCGCTGGTAAGCGGCAGGGCAGGGAAGATGGCGCTGGAAACAGCCCTCAAAATCAACCTAAGTCTGAAAAGGACACACCCATGATACCGATGGTAGACCTCAAGACCCAATACCACACGCTGAAAACGGAGATCGACACGGCCGTTCTCGCTGCTCTGGAAAGCTGCCAGTTCATCCTGGGGCCCAACGTGACCGCCCTGGAACAGGAAGCCGCGGCATATCTGGGCGCGCCCCATGCCGTAACCTGCGCATCGGGCACCGACGCCCTGCACCTGGCCATCCTGGCGGCCGGCATCGGCCCGGGAGATGAGGTCATCACCTCTCCGTTCACCTTTATCGCAACGGCCGAGGCCATCTGCTATGCCGGGGCCACGCCGGTGTTCACGGACATCGACCCCACGACCTTCAACCTCGACCCGGCCATGGTCGAAAAGAGCATCACCCCCCGCACCAAGGCGATCATCCCGGTGCACCTCTTCGGCCAGCCGGCCGACATGGCTGCGTTCACGGCCATCTGCGAGAAGCATAACCTGCTTCTGATCGAGGATTGCGCCCAGTCCTTCGGCGCGGAGATCAGCGGCCGCATGACCGGTACCCTCGGCCTTCTGGGCTGTTTCAGCTTTTTTCCCAGCAAGAACCTGGGATGCTACGGCGACGGCGGCATGGTCACCTGCGCCACGGCAGAGTTGGCGGAACAGGTCAAGGTGCTGCGCAACCACGGCAGCCGGGTCCGGTACCATCACAGCGTGATCGGCTTCAACAGCCGCCTTGACGATATTCAGGCCGCCATTCTGCGGGTGAAGCTCAAGAGGATCGATGAGTTCAACGCCGGCCGCCGCCGCGTGGCGCACCTCTATTCCTCCCTGCTGGCCGATGTGGCAACCGTCCCCCACGAGGATGGCACGGGGAGACATGTCTATCACCAGTACACCATCCTGACCGACCGGCGCGATGCGGTCATGGCCAGACTCTCCGAACAACAGATTGCCTCGGCCGTCTACTATCCCATCCCGCTCCACAGGCAGGACGTTTTTGCCCAGGACTGCGCAGGCGTTAGCCTGCCGGTGGCCGAAGAAGTGGCCAGCCGCTGCATGTCGCTCCCGGTCTATCCCGAAATGCCCGATGCATCGGTGCGGCTGGTGGCGGATACCGTCAAAGAGGTCCTGGCATAATGCAGATGGATACCCTGCTGTGCATGAGCGTCGGGAACAAGGAAGAGGCGAGCCGGCGACACATCTTGCATCTCATCTTCTGGCCATCTTTGACTGAAGCTCAAGCACAAAATCCTCAGCGTAGCCCTGCTACGCCTGCGGTTTTGTTCAATCGCTACAGCCAAATCTGACCAAAATGTGAGCGCAATTTTGTTCAACTTATTATCGCTAGCCTCCTTACGTCCGGGAGACGGAGAACACGTCAAAGCCGCTATCGGCGCGAAGACACAGCGACGAATCATGATCGTGGCGGGCGAGGCCTCCGCTGACATCTACGGCGCCGATCTGGTCCGGGAAGCGCTCAAGCTGGACCCGTCGCTGCGCTTTTTCGGCATCGGCGGCGCACGCATGCGCGAGGCAGGGGTCGAGACCCTGGTCGATTCGGCAGACATGGCCGTGGTGGGGCTGGTGGAGGTGCTCAAGCATTTCGATGTCATCTCGGGCGCCTTCCTCAGGCTGAAAAGAATTCTGTTTGCCGACCGGCCGGACCTGCTGATACTGATCGATTATCCCGGATTCAACCTGCGCCTGGCCAAGACGGCCCGCAAGGCCGGCGTAAAGGTGTTGTACTACATCAGCCCTCAGATTTGGGCCTGGCGTCAGGGGCGGGTAAGGGAGATCGCCCGGCTGGTGGATCACATGGCGGTGATCCTTCCCTTTGAAGCCCCCTTTTACGAACGTGCCGGTGTGCCGGTTTCCTTTGTGGGGCATCCCATGATCGACCTGGTCAAGGTCACGGCGGGGCGGGACGATGCGGCCGCCGGTTTCGGGCTCGATCCCGGCCGCAGGATCGTCGGGCTCTTCCCCGGCAGCCGCCGGAACGAGATCGAGTGCCTCCTGCCGGTTATCATCGATGCGGCCGTCCTGTTGAAGAAGCGCTTTCCCGATATCCAGTTTGTTCTTCCCCTGGCATCCACGCTGAGCGATGATAACGTAACCACGCTGCTCACGGCAGCCGGCCTCGATGTCACCATCAGCCGCGAACGGATCCACGACCTGATCCGGGCCTGCGACGCCGTCATCTCCGTCTCGGGCACCGTCACCCTGGAAATCGCCCTGGTCGGTACGCCCATGGTCATCATCTACAAGCTCTCGCCCCTCACCTATCTATTGGCAAAACGCTTGGTGAAGGTGGACAACATCGGACTCTGCAACATAGTCGCCGGGGAAACCGTTGTCAGGGAACTCATCCAGGCAGAGGCCAATCCGGCCATGATAGCGGAGGAGATCGGTTCAATCCTGACGGATGCGGGGTATGCCGGGGCAATCAGGGAAAAGTTGGCGGCCATACGGGGCCGATTGGGCGGTGGCGGCGCATCCGCGAATGTGGCGCGACTGATAGTGGCGACAATGGAAAATCTGAATCCGTGACGCCTCCATGCCTTCGCTGGTCCGGAAGACCTCTGCCTTTGCGTTTGAAAAGTTTGCGACAATCAGTCGGGGTACCAGCCAAGTGAGTGAACTGTCACGACATGGCGGCGTGCGGGCCCCGGCTCTTCCGGACACTACGGCATTACGGCGTCACGGATTCAGGGAAGGTCAATGAAACCAACACTGGTACGCACACTCGCTTATTTCAAACCCTACTGGGGACTGTTGCTCATCTCTGCGCTCTGCTCGGCAATCGTGGGGGGCATGGACGGCGCCATAGCCTATCTGGTCGAGCCAATATTGAAAAAGATCTTC
>JBEKFJ010000281.1:0-3319 GCA_050013355.1 Oryzomonas sp. | reverse complement strand
CGGAGTTACGGTCAATCTCTCTGGAGTCATTGGTTGAATTATTGACTGAATCACAGCCTAAGTGTAAACATCATTCTGAAGCCGGATCACCTTGATGGGCATATCTTGAAATGTGTATCCGAATCACCACATCAGGCAGTGTAAAGATTTTTCGTTTTTTTCTTAGCAGTGCATCTTTTGTATAGAACCCACAAGTTGAACCCACAAGGGTCAGGTAGACGTGGCCTTAATGCCCCTCATTGAGGTTGCGGGTGGCCGTTGGGACCCGGACGGAGCCGGTTCCTCCGGATAGAAACTCGTTAACGTTTTGCAAACAAATTGATGTTTGTGGTATTATTTTTCTCGATGAAAAACATGCTCAACCAAAACGGATTCACCTTTTTAGCAGCGCTGATGGTGGTAGTGATCATGGGGATCATGCTTGGCCTCACCGCCCAGCCCTGGAAAACGATCATGAAGCGTGAGCGGGAGAAGGAATTGCTCTTCCGCGGCCTCCAGTACAGGAAAGCCATCGCGGCCTGGAATACAAGGCCTGCCACGACAGGCGCTACTCCAAAGGTTATACCGCTTAATGACTTGAAAGACCTGTTGCTTGATCCATCTTCCCTTCAGCATATGAAATACCTGCGTCAGCTCTATAAAGACCCCATGACCGGGAAGGAGTGGAGTATCATCAGAGATAAAGGAGGGAAAGGGATTATCGGGGTGGCCAGCACCAGCGATGATGTTCCGCTCAAGATATCATTCTCGGAATACTCCGGCCTCGATTCTTTTGCCGGCAAGAAAAAATACAGCGAGTGGCGTTTCGTGTTCGGGGCTGATCCCGGGGCGTCTTCACCTATAGGCCAGTCGCAATAGTCCCACCTTTTCTGAATTCAAGACCCTGCGTATTCCCGTCTCAACAACTCCAGGCTGCTTCTCTCCCCTGACCTCAACGCTCAAGAAGTGATTATTGCGTTGAACTTGAGCAGATGCCTTACCTTGCCCTGAATTGCAGCTCGTTTCACTGCCCTTACCTGCCGGAAGCGCCTTCTCCGCCGTCGATGAGTCCGGCCGGATCGACAATCAGGGTCACCCGGCCGTCGCCTAAGATGGTGGAACCGGCGATGCCGGGGATGTTGGCCAGGTAGTTGCCGAGCGACTTGATGGCCACCTCCTGCTGCCCCAACAGGCGCGTGACCACCAGTCCCATACGCTTGTCGGCGGAGCCGACGACGACGACGTAACAAAAATCTTCGTTTTCATCGCGCCTTTGTACGTTGAACTTTCTTTGCAGGCGCAACAGCGGCAGTACCGATTCGCGCAGTTTGAGCACCTCCTGTCCCCCGACCATATGGAACATGCTCTGCTCAACCCGCAAGGTCTCAAGCACCGAGGAGAGCGGGATGGAATAGATCTCTCCTTCCACCTCGACCAAAAGTGATTGGATGATGGCCAGGGTCAAGGGGAGGCGCAGGATGAATTCCGAGCCCATCCCTTTTTCGCTCTTGATCTCGATCAGGCCGTTGAGCTTTTTGATGTTGGTCTTGACCACGTCCATGCCGACCCCCCGGCCGGAGAGGTCGGAGGCCTTCTCCTTGGTCGAGAAACCGGGCAGAAAGATCAGATCGAAGAGCTCCCGCTGGCCCATGGCGGCCAGTTGGTCTTCGGTCAGCAGCCCCTTTTCGACCGCTTTGCGCCCGACCCGGTCGGTGTCGATGCCGCGGCCGTCGTCCTTGATGCTGATGATGATCTGGTTGCCTTCGTGGACGGCCGCAAGGATGAGGGTGCCCACCCGCGGCTTCCCGGCGGCAACACGTTCGTCGGGGGTCTCCAGGCCATGGTCCATGGCATTGCGGATCAGGTGGATGAGCGGGTCGCCGATCTCGTCAACAACCGAGCGGTCCAGTTCGGTCTCCTCGCCGAAGATCTGCAGATCGACCTCTTTGCCCAGGTCACGGGCCAGGCTGCGGACGATGCGGGGGAATTTCTTGAAGACCTTTTCCACCGGGATCATGCGCATCTTAAGGACCTGCATCTGCAGTTCCGAGGTGACAAAACTCATCCGTTTGGTGAGTTTGCCGAATTCCTCGTTGAAATCGAGCCGCTCGGCGTCACCCTGCTGCAGGTCCTGGTTGAGCTGGATCATGCGGTTGCGCTCAAGCACCAACTCCCCTACCTGGTTCATCAGGTCGTCCAGGCGTTTGACATCGACGCGCACGGTTGTGTTGTCGGAAAGATCCTCCCCCTTGCCCTCGGCCGGTTTGGGAACCGGGGCCTTCTTGGCGACGGCGTCGCCGGCAGGCTTCTGCGGCGGAACCTGCGCCAACTCCTGCTTCGGGGGTGACGCCGGGGAGGGTTCGGCCGGAGCAGGGGCGGCATCCGGTTCCGCGGCCGCTTGCGGCGGCGGCTCCTGCGGGGCCTGGGCCGGCTCAGCCTGGGCAACTGCGTTCTCGGAAAGATACGGCAACAGCTTGGCTATGGTGCCGTCGATCTCACGCTCCTGGATCTCCCCTGCCTTGATGTCGCCGACCAGAAGCTTGACCAGATCGGTGGCTTCGAGGATGACGTCCATGATCTCGGGCGTGACCGGTAACTCGCCTTTACGAAGGCGGTTCAGCACATCCTCCGTCTTGTGGGTCACCTTGACCAGAAGGTCGAATCCCAGGAAGCTCGAAGCCCCTTTGACGGTATGTATCGATCTGAAGATCCGGTTGAGAAGTTCGGGGTCGTCCGATGATGCCTTTTCCAAGGTCACGAGATCGTCATCGAGCTTTTCAAGCAACTCGGTCGTCTCGGCAAGGAAACCTTCAAGCAGTTCCTGGTCTTCGCTGTCAAACGGTGGCATTACATTCTCCTTGGGAAAAACTGGACACTACGGCTTCATCTATATCGTTGCGAAAAGCTGCCTCTCGTCGCCGGAGAACATCTTCTCCAATTCCAGCAACACCAGCAGACGCTCCGCCTGGTTTATCACGCCGGCGATGCATTCCTGGTCGATACTGCTGGCGACTACTGCGGGAGAAGGCTGGATCTCGCTGCCGGAGATACGGATAACCTCCGATACGGCATCAACAATGAATCCCATCAGCTCACCCTCCACGTCCATAACCATGATGCGGGTCTGCTTGTCGCTTTCCGTTTCCGGCAACCCGAATTTCCGGCGCATGGAGATGATCGGGATCACCTTGCCGCGCAGGTTGATGACACCCTCGACGTAGTGAGGCGTATTGGGAACCCGGGTAACAACCGGCATGCGGATGATCTCCCGGACCTTCAGGACATCCACGCCGTATTCTTCCTCGTCGAGATTAAAGCTTACCAGTTGGATCAGCTTGTC
>JBEKFJ010000280.1:0-3329 GCA_050013355.1 Oryzomonas sp. | reverse complement strand
CGCTGAGAAGATCCAGACCGTGCAGGATGCAGTAGATTATATTACCGATCACGCCTGATTGGGGATATGCGACATGGGCCGTTTGAGGGTATCCGAAGGGTTGTGAATTCCTGGGACCATGGTGATCGCCTCGATGTGGATGCCCTGGAGACTATCGCGGCCCTGGCCCGACAATTCTGAGAGCATGCATGCGAGGTTCGACGGTCTACCAGGTGCAGCAGGTCTTTCAGGCGGTGAACGAGATCGGCTCCTCGAAGCATGCGGCCAAGGCGGAGGCCCGGGCGGAAGGCGCGGCTACCTGGCACCAGGTCGGGAAAGAACTGGGTGTTTACTCTTATTCCACCGCCGACGCCTACCGGGATGTATGGCGGGCATGTCTTGCGTATGCAAAGGAAAATCTTGGAATCAGGGATATTGAGAAGCTCTCCGGCGAGGCCGTGAGGGCTTTTTTAGTGTCGAAGGTGGACCAGGGGGTGGCTCATGCCACTTTCGGCCAGTACGCGGCCGCGTGCGAGAAGCTGGAGGTGGCGCTGAACCGCTATGCGGATCAGAACAGCACGGGGCGGGAGTACGGATTTTCGACGGAGATCCAGGGGGCCAGGGATGTTGCGGTTAACCTGGAGCGGTTCGAGGGGAGTCGGGCTTACGCGAATCCGGACAGGCTTGTTGCTGCTGTCGAGAATGAACGGCATAATCTGGTTGCCTCGATCCAGCGGGAAGGGGGCTGTCGGATCTCGGAGGCAAACCATGTCACCCGGGACCAGCTCCGAGGCCTGCGCGAGGATCCCCGCACCGGCGAGCTGAAAGGGTGGTTCGAGGTCGAGGGTAAAGGGGGGAAGGAAAGGGAGATCGGGGTCTCTCCGGAGACGTATTCTCGCATGGAGGTGGCGGTCGCCAATGGCGCCCGGTTCGAGTTCGATAAGGACGCCTACCGAGCGGATCTGAAGGAGGCGGCGGCGAAGACCGGCCAGGATTACGAGGGATCGCATGGTCTTCGCTGGTCCTGGGCACAGGAGCGGCATGCCGAGCTGCAGGAACGCGGGATGACCTATGAGCAGAGTTTGTCGGTGGTTTCTCAGGAGATGGGGCATGAACGGGGGGATATCACGGAACATTATCTGCGCTGATTTAAGGTTTTGAAGTTCTGCGGGGCGAGCGCGGGGTTGGAAACCGGCCGCTGGAAATAAAGTCGTCAGCGGGGCGCGGGGAAAACCCGGCGCAATGGCTCAACTGGACGCGAGGCACTCGCGCGAGCCCCGCCTTGCCTTTGACCATTCCCCAGGCCCCCGGGATGCAGCACAAAACATTTTGAAACATTTTTGCCTAAAAAAGTTGACATTGGGCAGCAGACACCAAGTAATACATTGACAGCTAATAATAAAGAGGGATATATTTTTATCTAAATTCCCATCCGATTAATTATTCCGTTCCGGGTTGCGCCACTCTCAGCAGGGAGATGCACAGCATGAATCTTCGCTCGGCACAATCATTGCTCATCCATCCATCCATCCATCCATCCATCCATCCGACTTAACCACTCTCTTCGTCCTATTTTCTTTCATATTGTCCGGCTTTGCCGGTTACGTTGGCCTGCGCCCAGTTTCGCCAGTTTCGCACTTTTCACTGATAAATAGGCCATTTTATGCCCATAATGGACCTGAAATGAAAGAATCGCTGGCATACTCCATCGCCATTGCTGGGAAACCAAAGGCCAGCGATCTGAAGGAGGTCGCTTAAACGCATTACCGTTCCACTGCTCAAGAAATCCTTACATCACATAAAAAAAGAGGTGAACTATGCTACGTAGTATGTGTTTGGCTGCTTTTGTGTTTCTATTTTCAGTTGTATTGGCGCCTGCCGTTAATGCCGAACCTGAAACAACAATCTCTGCCCCAATTATGACAGTCGGAGTCGGCGATACATTTACGGTTCCCATCTCGATCTCAAATGCGACGGAGTTGACATCATGGCAACTCGACCTGGGCTTTAACCCCGCTATAGTGACTGTCAACTACGTTACCGAAGGAACGTTCCTTTCGTCAGCCGGATCGACATTATTTATACCAGGTTTTAATTTGTCTGGGCTGATTAGCGGCGTTGCCTATTCCTATACCGACTTTGGCACGCCTCCGTCGGGCAGCGGCGACTTGCTCGATATCTCATTTACGGCGCTGGCATCCGGCGTGTCGCCGCTTACGTTGTCAAAAGTATTTCTGAATGTTGGGTCGTACGGGGACTTTAACGTCGACAACGGTCAGATTACTGTGAATGATGTCACTACGGTTCCGGAGCCGGCAACGTTCGCTATGCTTGCAATCGGGCTCGCGCTTCTCGGTATTTCGCCTCTGGTTAGAGGCGTGCGCCGTAAGGTATGAGAAGGCCGGCGCGGGAATTTAAGTGACGCTTCGAAGGAAAGGATTTCATCGCAACTCATTTCATGAAAAGGAGGGAAAAGACAATGAAACATAAACTGTTAGCCGCATTGGGAGTGGTTGTATTTGGATTGGCCATGTTTGCCGCAACACCAGCCACCGCCACTTCAACGGGGGTGGCCGGCCCTTATTATGCGACCCCGTCGTGGGACCAGACGCTTCCCGCAAACACGCGGTTTATCGTCCTGTCAAACATGGGCGGCCAGGGTGTCCTGGATCGTGAGACCGGATTGATCTGGGCCCAGTCGCCAGATTCAACGCTACGCACCTGGCAGGCTGCCATGGATTATTGTACGACACTATCGCTTGGCGGACGCCTGGGGTGGCGACTCCCCACGATTGCGGAGTTGGAAAGTCTTGTTGACCCCAGCCAAACGAATCCGCCCATGCTGCCGAGCGGACATCCTTTTAATAACGTCCATTCGGGCTGGTACTGGTCCTCCAGTACCTCTAGCGGCGATAGCAGCGTCGCTTGGGTCGTCTATATGCTCGGCGGCAATGTGCTCCCCAGCGATAAGACCGGCAGCGGCGGCTACGTTTGGCCCGTTCGCGGGGGCGGTGGACAGTAGGTCATTTGGATATTTGGCGATTTTTATATGGCTCGGTATGAGCACCTTCCCATTTACCGCAGCGCGATGAAACTGGCGGTGCACTTGGAAAACGTGGTTCGGGGGTTTCCACGGTACACGAAGTACACCTTGGGAAGTGACATGAGAGTCCTGGCTCAGCAGATCGTAGGGCTCATCATCAGCGCCAATGGCGAGCAGGACAAGTTATCAACGCTTCTGGATCTGCGCACCCACGTTGAGAGGCTACTGGTTCAGGCCAGGATCTGCCAGGAAACGAACGGTTTTAAAACATTTGCGTCATTTGCCGCCACGGTCGAACTGGCAGGTG
>JBEKFJ010000279.1:0-4888 GCA_050013355.1 Oryzomonas sp. | reverse complement strand
GCCGGCCACATCCAGGTTGAGCACCTTCAGCAACTTGATGTAATCCAGGTACTGGCGGGTGATATCGGCAATGGGAATATCGCAGATATCGACCTCATTCTTGCGGATCAGGTGCAGCAGCAGGTCCAGCGGGCCGTCGAACATGTCGAGATGAACGCTGTAGCCGTCGCTGAAGTCGTCAAGAAGCGTGGTGCTTTCCTCACGAGCTTGATTCATCGGCACCCTGCCCAATCCAAAGCCGCTGTCAAATCTTCAGGGCGTCGCGGACTTCGGTCATGACGGCATCGGATATCTCCGAAGCCCGGCGGCTGCCGTCCAGCAGCAGGTCGTTCACAAATTGCGGATGGGTCGCCAACTCCGCCCGTTTTGTCCGGCAGGGGGTCAGGCGTTCATTCATGCACTCGGCAAGTATGCGTTTGCACTCCACGCAGCCGATGGCGGCGCCGCGGCAGGCGGGAATGATCTCGTCCAGCTTTTCCTGGGGCACGTAGATGCGATGAAGGTTGAAGGCCACGCAGACGTCCGGTTCGCCGGGGTCGCTCCGCCGAATCCGGGCCGGATCGGTCATCATGGACAAAACCTTCTTGGTGGTCTCTTCGGCCGTGTCGGAAAGATAGATGGAGTTGCCGTAGGATTTGCTCATCTTGCGGCCGTCGAGGCCAAGCAGCTTGGGGGTCTCGGTCAGAAGCGCCTCAGGCTCGGGAAACACATTGCCGTATAGATAATTGAAGCGCCGGGCGATCTCGCGGGTGATCTCCAGGTGCGGTAGCTGGTCGTGCCCAACCGGCACGCGGGTAGCCTTGTAGAGGATGATGTCGGCCGCCATCAGCACCGGATACCCCAGGAAGCCGAAGGTGGAAAGGTCCTTGGCCTCAAGGTTGTCCAGCATCTCCTTGTAGGTCGGATTGCGCTCCAGCCAGGAAACAGGCGTAATCATGGAAAGGATCAGGTTCAGTTCCGAGTGGTGCGGCACCAGGCTTTGGCGGAAGACGATGCTCTTGGCCGGATCGAGGCCAAAACCGATCCAGTCCAGCACCATCTCGTTGATACTGTCGCGGATGCCCGAGGTATCGGCGTATTCGGTCGTCAACGAGTGCCAATCGGCCACAAAGAAAAAACAGTCAAAAGAGTCCTGGATCTTGATCCAGTTTTCCAGTACGCCGTGATAATGGCCGATATGCAGTTTTCCGGTCGGCCGCATGCCGCTGACTACGCGTTGTTTCATTTCAGTGCTCCACGAAGATATAGATATTAGCGCATCATGAGGCGTGTAACTCCCAACACCAAGCCGCTCTGAGGTCCTGCCAGCACATGGACCCCCACGTTGAGAATCGGCGAGATGACATAGGAAAAAATATTTGTGAAGAATACCAGCACGATGATGATCACCATGCCATATGGTTCGATGCGGGCCCAGGCCGCTGCCTGGCGATGCGGCAAAAGCCCGACTAGCACCCTGCCCCCGTCGAGTGGCGGCACCGGGATCATGTTGAAGATCGCCAGCAACAGGTTTATGTAGACAGAAAAGGCCAGCATCAGGGCAACCGGACCGCAGCAAAATCGCGGAAACAGTAGCCAGAAGGATGTTGGTCACCGGTCCGGCGGCAGCCACCCAGATCATGTCCCGCTTGGGATTGCGCAGATTTTGAAAGGTCACCGGAACCGGTTTGGCCCAGCCGATGCCGACGAAAAAGATCATCAGGGTGCCGATGATATCGATGTGCTTTATGGGATTAAGGGTCAGCCTGCCGAGCATGCGCGCCGTGGGATCGCCGAAGCGCCAGGCGACAAAGCCGTGGGAAACCTCATGACAGACAATGGCCAGCATACCCGGCACGAGCATGACGGAGAGCTTGAAGAGAAAATTTTCCATGAACATCCTTTGGGTTTTATAAACCGTTTGTATTTCTAGCAGAGTGGCCGGGTAAAGTCAATCGAACCCAGATTTTCCATTAGGGCACGAGATGCTGCCAAGGCAAATTCCGAGTAGCTTGTTGTCCGGTTGACGAGGCAATAGCAGGGCTATTGGTGAGGAAACCGGGCGGCAAGATGCCGGAATATGTCCGGCAGGGCTCGTGCAGGAGCTTTGCTCCGCCTAATGGAATATCTGGGTTGTAGCTGGAACGGAAAGAGGCGGGGATGATCCCCGCCTCCTTGGTGCTGCTATCCCGTCGAGAACGGCTTATATGTCGTAGTAGAGCTGGAACTCGATCGGCACCGGACGCATGCGGACCGGGTTGACTTCGGCTTCGGTCTTGTACTCGATCCATTTCTCGATGACGTCGGGGGTGAATACGTCACCCTTGAGCAGGAACTCATGGTCGTCTTCAAGGCATTTGAGCGCCTCTTCCAGGCTGCCCGGCGCAGACGGAATGTCTTTGAGCTCTTCCGGAGAAAGGCCGTAGATGTCCTTGTCCAGCGGCTGGCCCGGATCGATCTTGTTCTCGATACCGTCGAGCCCGGCCATCAGCATGGCGGCAAAGGCCAGGTAGCCGTTGCAGGATGGGTCCGGCGTACGGTATTCGATGCGCTTGGCCTTGGGGTTGGTGGAGAACATCGGGATACGGATGGAGGCCGAACGGTTACGGCTGGAGTATGCCATGTTCACGGGAGCCTCGAAGCCCGGCACCAGACGCTTGTAGGAGTTGGTGGTCGGGTTGGTGAAGGCGCACAGTGCCTTGGCGTGCTTGATGATGCCGCCGATGTAGTAGAGGGCGATCTGGGAAAGCCCGCCGTATTTGTCGCCGGCAAACAGATTGGTACCGTCCCTCCAGATGGACTGGTGGGAGTGCATACCGGAACCGTTGTCGCCATAAAGCGGCTTGGGCATGAAGGTGGCGGTCTTGCCGTTGCGGTAGGCGACGTTCTTGATGATGTATTTGAACCACTGGAGCTTGTCGGCCATCTTGACCAGGGAGTCGAAACGCATGTCGATCTCGGCCTGCCCGCCGGTGGCTACCTCGTGATGCTGCGCTTCAACCTGGATGCCGACCTTCTGCATCTCCATGACCATCTCGTTGCGCAGGTCGTTCTGGGAGTCGGTCGGGGGAACCGGGAAGTAACCTTCCTTGTGGCGCGGCTTGTAGCCCAGGTTAGGGAACTCTTCGCGGCCGGAGTTCCAGGCGCCTTCAACCGAGTCAACGGCATAGAAGGACTGGTTGGCGGAGGAATCGTAGCGCACGTCGTCGAAGATGAAGAATTCGGCTTCCGGGCCAAAGAAAGCGGTATCGCCGATGCCGGTGGACTTGAGGTATGCCTCGGCCTTTTTGGCGATGTTGCGCGGGTCGCGGCTATAACCTTCCTTGGTGATCGGATCAAAAATATTGCAGATCAGGGAAAGGGTCGGAATGGCGGTGAAGGGGTCCATCTTGGCGGTGGTGGCGTCGGGGATGATGATCATGTCGGAGGCATGGATCGGCTGCCAGCCGCGTATGGAAGAACCGTCAAAGCCAAGGCCATCCTCGAATATATCCTCGCCGAATTCGCTGATCGGTGTGGAAAAGTGCTGCCAGATTCCAACAAAATCCATGAATTTAAAATCAACCATCAGTGCGCCATTTTCTTTGGCAAATTCTACTACTTGTTTCGGGGTCATCAGTTTCTCCTTTCGGGGGGATATGTAATAAACAACTTTGGTGCCTTACAGCGCGTCTTCGCCGGTTTCTCCGGTCCTTATGCGGACCACGGCCTCCACCGGCGTAACGAATATCTTGCCGTCGCCAATCCGGCCGGTTTTGGCGGATTGTTCGATGGCTTCGACGACTCTGGAAAGAATCGCATCCGATACGATGATTTCGAGTTTGATCTTGGGGATGAAGTCCACGACATATTCGGCGCCGCGATACAGCTCGGTATGTCCCTTCTGACGGCCAAAACCCTTGACCTCGCTGACGGTAATACCCTGCACACCGATTTCATTCAAGGCTTCCTTAACCTCATCGAGCTTGAATGGTTTGATAATAGCTTCAACTTTTTTCAAACCGTGACCCTCCCTTTCATGGAATTGGACAGGGGAGATTATATGAATTATCGGTCAAATTGCAAGTGGTAAGCTGCTGCGCACAACCGGTTAATTATTGCAAACATTTTGCCAAAATGACCATCAATAGATTACCACAATATTACACAGTTACAAACTCACGATAAGAGCAACGACACGCCTGCACATTTTTGCTGCATAAAAAAGCGACACCACCACAATAACATGCCAACAAAATAGGCAGCGCGGTGAACCAGGTTACAACGTTTGTTCTTTAAGCTCTTTGATGATTTCAACCTGACGCTGGTTGATATAGTAGGATATCTGTTGTTGGGAATGCTTTTCCGGGTAGAATTCCACAATACAAGTATATGGGGCATTGTCCCCCGTTACCTTGATGACCGTTGCGGTGACCCCGACCTCGTGTATCGAACCGCTGGAAATATCGGGAAGCTTCAGTATTATATTGATGTCGATCCCACTAGGAAGCTGCTCCTTGGACGCGATATCTATGGATGCGCCGCCAAGGGAGAGATTTTTTACACTCCCCTTGAGAATATCCTCTTCAACTATCATGTCGGCTTCAAGCGGCCAGTCGAGCAAGACCCTTACAAAACGCCGCATATCCGATCTGATCTTGGCGTAGCCGAAGTTGCAGAGTATGACCTTTTTCCGGGCAACATTGACGTAGAAGGCTTCCCCGATCATATCCTCGCGGAAGGAGAACCTTTCATGGGAGCGAATCAGGGCCTTGTGTTCCAGGGCAATGACCTTTGCCTGGTATTCAATGCACCTCAAACTCGGCCATCTCGTTATCCACATTGACCAGCTTGGCGTCATAGGACACCGGAATTTCTTTATAATAGTTCAGAAATGAGAGACTCGAACCGACCATCTCCTTCAGATATT
>JBEKFJ010000278.1:0-3377 GCA_050013355.1 Oryzomonas sp. | reverse complement strand
CGCCCACGGCCACCACATGAGGGTCTTCGTAGTGGCCGGCAACGATTGTCAAAAATCCGGGCGAGGTCAGGGAGTCATCGTCCAGGAAGTAGACGATCTCGCCCCGGGCCGCCGCAACCGCCTGGTTCCTCTGCCGGCTCGGGCTGTATCCCTCGGCGACGATGATCTCGTACCGGTCCTGCGAATAATCGACCGCCGCCAGCCGCTGAGCGGCCGTTACGCTGAACCCCGGCTTGACCGGTATGATAATGGAGATGGTTGGCTGGTCCATAAAAAAACCGGGAATTGAGTTCCCGGTTCATATAATCATACTCGATTTACAAAATCATCAAAAATGTTGCCGGATCGCTAATGAACGGTCTACATCTTCGAGCTGCCGTAGCTGTGCAGGCCGGACAGGAAGAGGTTGACCCCCAGGTAACAGAAGATGGTGGCCGCGAAACCGATGATGGAGAGCCATGCGGCGCGCTTGCCGACCCACCCCCTGGTAAAGCGGGCGTGGAGAAACGCCGCATAGACGAACCAGACGATCAGGGACCAGGTCTCCTTGGGGTCCCAACTCCAGTAGGTGCCCCAGGCGTAGTTGGCCCAGGCCGCGCCGGTAATGATGCCGAGGGTCAAGAGAGGAAAGCCGATCATGATCGCCCGGTAGTTGAGATCGTCGAGAACCCGGATCGGCGGAAACATCCCCATGAGGCCGCCGGCGGGGGTGGAACCGCCCCTCTCTTCGCTGCCGGCCTTGAACAGGTACATGATGGAGATGCCGCAGGCCACGGCAAAGGCGGCATAGCCGAGGAAACAGGTGACAACGTGATACAGGAGCCAGTTGCTCTGAAGCGCCGGCACCAGCGGCTCGATGCCGCTCTGCATGCCGAGTTGGGCCCACGCCATGCCCAGGAGGGCGAAGGGGACCACGAAAGCGCCGACGATGCGGTATTTGTACTTAAACTCGATGAACATGTAGATGAGGATGATGGTCCAGGAGAAGAAAACTACCGACTCGTACAGGTTGGAGAGCGGCGCATGGCCATACCCCATTGCATAGGATTCCTTCCAGCGCAAGGCGATGGCTGCGGTCTGGACGGCGAAACCGGCATAGGCCAGCAGGCTGCCGGTCAGGCCGATGCCCTTGTTCTTGCTGGCGAGGAATGCGAAGAAGACAACCATTGACGCCATGTAGGCAATCGTTGTCACGTTGAAGAGCAGTGAACTTGTCATATACCGGGTAACCTCCGCTAGATTTTCAGGTTTTTCAGCTTGTCGGACAGCTCCTCGAACTGCATCTGGAATGCAGCCTGGTTCTTGCTGGCATTGCCGTACATCCGGGCATATCCCTTGGAGACAACTATCCAGACCCGCTTGTGGGACATAAAGAACGCGATGAACAGACCGACAACCATCAGGGTGCATCCCAGCCAGACCACCCAGACGCCGGGGTCTTTGGCCACCTGGAGCCCGGTGTACATCTTGCCGTTGGAACCTTCGTACTGGATCAGCAGGTCATCGCCCCGCTGGGCATTGACCTCGGGATAGTTCTTCAGCACGATAAAGGTTTGGGCGGCTTTGCCCTTGGGGGTGACCTCGACCCTGGCGGCCGGCCCGGAGAAACCGGGCATGAACTGTCTGACATCCGGGGCAGTCTCCAGCAACTGGATGGTGGTGCCGTCCTTCAGGGTAGTCGCCTGGCCCTCCTGCAGGGTAAAACGTTCACTAAGACCGCCCGAGCGTGATTTTACCGAAAAAGAGTGGTCGCTGCTTTCACTGGCCGGCCCGAAACTGGACTGGTAGAAGGTAAACCCCTTGTAGGTCAAAGGCTCATTCACCACGACGCGGACATTGGTAAAATCCTTGACCGGCTGGCCGTTTTCCAGGACCGTCAGGATGCTTTTGAACTCCTTGGGCGCGCCCGAATCGTAATAGGTGACGCTAAACTGCTCGCAGCGGAGGCCGAACCCCAAGGGGATCTCCGCGCCGCTGTGGGCCTGGATGCTCGACACGCTGGAACCTTCGACGATGGCGGCAAAACCTTTATATCCGAACAGCGACCCGATGATGGCGCCGACGAAGATGACCAGGATGCTCAGGTGGACGACATACACCCCCAGGCGGCACCAGGCGCTCTTCTGGGCAAAGAGATGGTATTCCCCGTCCTGCTCGGTAACGACCGGAGCGCCGAACTCCTTGCCGAGGAACTCGGCCAGGGCCTCGCGCCCCCTGTCGAGCGGCGCCGAAAAACTGAGTTCCTGCTTCAGGGAAAAACCTTTGCGCAGGCTCTCTCCCAGCACCAGGGTCGGTTCGCTGATGAACTTGAACACGTGCGGCAGGCGCTTGACGGAGCAGCAGACCAGGTTGAGGCTGAAGACATATAGGAGCGCGATGAACCACATACTGTGGTACATGTCGAAAAAGCCTAGTTTGGAATAGATCTGGAGCTTCAGGGGGGTGATCGAGGCCACGTATTCCGGCGCCAATTTTCCCTGGGGGATGATGGTGCCGATGATGGAGGTAAGCGCCAGGGAGATCAGGAGGGATATGGTGAGCTTGAGTGAACAGAAAAAATCCCAAAGTGACTGAACGAAGCTGCGGTCGGTGGTTGCCAATGGTCTCTCCCGGTCGTGATGTCAGCGGCATGCCGCTCCGGGCGGCAGGCTTGGATTTATGACTTTAGCTCAAGAGCGATAAAAAATGTACTCTTTTTTTTCGGAACAGATACGATTTACAAAAAAAGAGGGATAACAACAGACTTAGTGTCATCCCTCTTCATAGGTACGCCAAAACTATGAATCCAGAGTTATTATTTGTGGCACTCTTTGCAGCTCGTGGGGCCTTTTTTGCCATCGGCGTGGCAACCCTTACAGTTCTTATGGGCCCAATCCTTGCCGAAGCCTTCGATCTTGCCGGGGGCTTTTTCATGGCACTTCTTGCAGTCGCCGACAGCGGCGACGTGAGCCTTGTGGTTGAACTTGACCCCTTTTTTCATCTCGATGACCTCAGGAGCGGCAAAGGCGGTGCCCGCAAACGCAACCAGGGCAAACAGTGCAACAACGGCGTTTCTCATTTTTATTCCTCCTTAAAAAAATATTAAAATCGTGCTGAAATTACTACACGTCAAAAAAGGATGTCAAGCAAAAAGCCCCGGTGCGACTGCACGGGTACTATTGGTTTTCAATTTGGAAACGAGCAATTTTTGACTCGACCTTACGGTCGCCTCCTTCGGAGCGCCTTCGCGGTCCAACTCGCACTGCTCGTTGTCGTCATGGCCAGGAAATCGAGGGATTGCGCGGAGGCGTACATCGGTACGCCGCACAATTTTGCTTGCTAAATTGGACCGCGAAGGCGCCCGAAGGGTGAGGCCAACGGCCGAAGTCACAAGCAAG
>JBEKFJ010000277.1:0-3377 GCA_050013355.1 Oryzomonas sp. | reverse complement strand
CAATAGCCTCCCGGTGGAGGACGTCACCGGCTCGTTCGTTGTGTAGCTTCGGAACATCGCAGAGGAGGGACTCAGAATCACGGTCCTGCTCCCCTTTGTCTGAATTGCTCCCAGCCTGGCATCGCTCAGATCGGCCAAAAGCTCCCTGGTCTGGGTAGCAATGCTCGTTTTAACCTGCCACGAGCTGTACTGCATCGTCGCAAGGCTCAGAAGGACAGCCATGATAGCCACGACGATCAGCATCTCTACCATGGTAAAACCGTGTGAATTAAATTTCATCGCCCTCACCCGCCATTTTGGACTCGGAACTCATTAATATACCGTTTACATCTTATCTTTCGGCCATCTGGCATATCAGTGAATTCCGAGTCCCTTATCACTCCAGCATCTTCTTCAAACTCTCGGCATCCTTGCCGCCCACCACGATCTTGCCGTCCGGCAGAACCAGCGTGGGCGTGCCCGTGATGCCGTTGGCATTGCCGAACTTGATGTTGGCGTCGATCTGGGCCTTGCTGGCATCCTTTTCAGGCTTGGGGACGTCCTTGCCTTCAAATGCCTTGTCCAGCACGTCAAGACTCTTTGCCTCCAGGATCGCCCGCGCCTTGTCGTAGGCGCCGGGATGCATGGGCAGCGGGAAGGGTATGATGTAGATCGTCACATCAGGTGCTGTCTTGGCAAGCGTTTTCAGCTCAGCATGAAATTTGCGGCAAAAGGGACAGTCCGGGTCGGTGAAGACGTACAACTTTTTGCTGCCCTTGGGATTGCCCATGACGATGGAGTTTTCCAGCGGAATGGTCTTGACGTCGAGCTTGGTCGGCTGTTTTTGCTGGGGCAACTCCTGCTGCGTGTGTGCCGTGACCGGCTTCAGGGTCGCCAGGTCGATAATGAAACCCTGCATGAGGTGCTTCTTGGCGTAGTCGATATAGATGAGACCCTGCCTGCCGTCCTTTTCCATCAGAAGCTCGAACATACCCTTAATCGGCGAGTCTTTGATGGATTTGACCGTTCCGCCGGTAGCCTTGAGAAGTTCAGATGCCTCTGTGATCGAAAGCGTGTGGCATGACGTGCAGTCGTTGCCGTGTCCCTGTTTATCCATGGCGAATAACGGGGTGGCAAAAAGGGTGACCAATGCGATGACGGAAACAAGTACCTTGAGCATGAAATGATTCCTTTCAAGAAATGTAGTTGAGGTGAAGCAAAATAAGTGCCCGCAAACACAATAAACGTAACATATTGATTTTAAAAAATTTTATAAAATAGTTTTTGATTACTCCGCATTTTTTTCATACCTGGTCCCCCGAATGCCCCAACAACCACGCAATTTTTGCCTACTCGTTTCCATCCGGAAACACCGGATGTGAACGAGCAGTTTCCGATTCGGAAAGGAGGGCTTTTGCGTCCAGGCCAGGAAATCAAGGGATTGCGCGGAGGCGTACATCAGTACGCCGCACAAGCAAGCCCGAAGATTGACGCCGCATGGGCGGAAAAGAACCCTTTCCGGACGGAAACTTACTCGATCCCGAACTCCTTGAGCTTATAGAGCAGGGAACGGAGGCTGATCTCCAGGATCTTGGCAGCCTTGGTGCGGTTGCCGCCGGTCTTGGCCAGCGCCTTTCGGATGAGTTCCCGCTCCAGGATATCTTCAGCCTTCTTGATGGAGAGATTTTCGTCCGACAGGTACGCCGCCGCGGTTCCCATACCGCCGTTAACCCTGGGCGGCAGGCATTCGGCGGTGACTATGGCGTCCACGCAGAGGATGGTTGCGCGCTCAATGACGTTTTCCAGTTCACGGATATTGCCGGGCCAATCGTATGCCGTCAGCCGGCGCATGGCATCCGGGGTGATCCTGACCGGCGCAGCGCCGTCATTGGCCGCATATTTGGCAATGAAATGTTCCGCCAGCAGGGGAATGTCCTCGATCCGTTCCCGCAGCGGCGGCAGGCTGATGCTGAAGACGTTGAGCCGGAAGTAGAGATCCTCGCGAAAGCGGCCCGAGCGCACATCAGCCTCCAGGTCCCGGGACGTGGCCGAGACGACCCGCACATTGACCTTGCGGGAGGCTGCGGCCCCCACCTGGCGTATCTCCTCCTCCTGGAGCACGCGCAGGAGCTTGACCTGCAAGGCCGGAGGCATCTCGCCGATCTCGTCAAGGAAGAGCGTTCCGGTGTCGGCCTGTTCGAACAGGCCCGTCGTGTCGCCGGTGGCATCGGTGAAGGCGCCCCGCACATGGCCGAACAACACGCATTCCAGCAGATTCTCGGGGATGGCGCCGCAGTTGACCGCCACGAACGGTTTCTTTGCCCTGTTCCCGCACGTGTGAATGGCGCTTGCCACGAGTTCCTTGCCGGTGCCGGATTCTCCCAGGATCAGCGCAGTGGTCTTGAGGTCGGCAATCCTGCGGATCTGGGAGAAGATCTCCTGCATGGCCGGATTGCGGCTGACGATGCCGCTGAACCCCTCCTTGCCGGCCACAACCTCGCGTAGCCGTCTGTTTTCCGACTTGAGCCGCTCCCGCTCCTCGGCCTTTTTCAAGACCATCACGATCTCGTCTTTTTTGAACGGCTTGGAGATGAAGTCGTAGGCCCCCATTTTCATGCATTCCACCGCGGTGTCCACCGTTCCGTAGGCGGACATCATGATGAACGGCGAGGCGATGCGACCCTCCAACGCCCTGGCAAGGAGGGCCTTGCCGTCCATCTCCGGCATGCGGATGTCGCAGAGGACAAAATCGTACATCGCCGATTCGAGACGTTCCAGCCCCTCGACGCCGTTAGCGGCCGTGTCGGCCAGATATCCCTGGCGCGTCAGCATGACCGAGAGCATGTGGCGCAGGTTTTCCTCGTCGTCGATGATCAGGATATGTTTTTGGCCGTCAGTCATGGGACATCTCCCTTAGCCTGGGCGGGAAGCCACAGGGTAAAGCAACTGCCGGTGCCCGGTGTGCTCTTGACGGTGATCCTGCCGCCAAAGGCCTCGATGATGCGCGCAGATATGGCCAGCCCCAGGCCGGTCCCCTTTCCGGGCGGCTTGGTAGTAAAAAACGGGTCAAAGATGCGCGCCAGATCGCCCTCGGGTATGCCCTCGCCGCTGTCCATCACATCCAGACGCAGACAGCAGGATGACTGTTGGAGGAATGCCGGGCAGGCATCCTGCATGGTCCTTATGGCCAGCTTTCCGCCGCCCGGCATGGCATCCCGGCTGTTGAGAATCAGGTTAATCAGCACCTGCTGAAGCTTGTGAGGGTCTACCAGGGCCATGGGCAGACGCTCTCCCAGTTGGGTGGAAACCTTGATGTGCTTGTACGCACCCTGCTGCGCGAGCAATTGGAGCGATGCGGAAACCAGATTGTTGAAATCGCACGCCTCCACGGCACTGCC
>JBEKFJ010000276.1:0-5542 GCA_050013355.1 Oryzomonas sp. | reverse complement strand
AGTTCACGGATCACATGGCCGCCGACAAAGCCGGTTCCGCCTGCGACGAAAATCTTCATGTCGTCCTCCCGAACCACCGCCAGCCAGCCCCACCCGTGGTCGGCCGGCGCTGAAATTGTAGCAGGCGGCCGGCGATTTTCAACTAGCGCCGCCGCAAAATCAGGTCGGCAATCACCGGACGGTGGTCAGATGCCTGGCCGGTGCCGGTCCGGCAACGCCGTGACAGAAGCTGCGAACTCATCATGATATGGTCGATCCGCATCCAGGATAGATTGAAACCGGGCACCCTGTTTTGCATCAGAAAATGGCCGTAAGTGTAGCCATACCCCGTTCCCCCCTCGGCAAAGGCGTCGTGGAGACCGACCCCCCGGAGTGTTGCGCACACCTGGGAGGCATCGGGAGAGTTCAGGTCGCCGGCAACGATGACCGGTCCCTGTTCCTGGCGGACATAGTCCTGCAATGCCCGCACCTGGGTAAGGCGCGCCTCCACATTATTTTCAAGTTGCTGGATGGCCTCGGGCAGGAACCACGGCCTCCTCCTCGCTGCCCTGAAGGCGTTGAGCCCCCACCGGGGGGTCTGGAGATGGACATTGTACAGGGTGACGGCTGTCACTCCGACCTGCACCCGGGTCCGCACGCAGGTATGTTCCTCGCCGGAAAAGGCAATCCGCAGGACCTGCAACTCGCCCAGGGGAAGCCTGCTCGCGATGATGTATTGCCCACTGGAACGGATGTTCCATGTGCTGAAATATTCCCCGAGGGGGCCGTTCAGCGCGCCCTCGGCGTCCTGAAGAAGGACGACGGCAGGTTTGTTCCGGTCAATATCGTACATGAGCGCCAGGGTTGCCAATCTGCCGTGCATGCCGTACTTGACGTTCCAGGTCATAACCCGGAGCGGCAGGCTCCCCGGCGGTTCCGGGGCCGCAGGCAAAGGCCGGCAGAACCCCATGAGCGGTCCTGCCACCCAGACCATGCACAGCAAAGGCACCCAGGTCCACCGCCGGGCCTTTATGATCGTGAAGACGGCCAGAAACAAGCCGGGAAGCGCCCATACCGCCTGGGGCAGGTAGAGGTTCAGCGCCCCGAACCACCAGCGGTCTGCTCCGATCCGGTTGAGGATCGTCAGCGTCAGGAGGATCGTTCCATAGGCGAAGAGCATGCAGAGCAGCCAGGCGGGAGCCTTCCGGCGGGGTTTGTTCGGCATTTCGGTTCCATCCAGATCAAGGAATTTCATGTGTGGCGAGCTTGCAACGTGAGCAGACTGTCGGGTATGTTCAAATCCTGAATTTGTGAAGGTGTCACGGATTCAGGCAAATGTCTATGCAGGGGTTATCAGGAGGGTCTTTTGCCCCACAACAGTTCCCGAAGCCCAGAACTCCGTGCGGTTCGCCGCTCCACCGTGCGGCGAAAAACCTCTTCGCTTCCCCATATCTCCACATGCGACCTGGCCCGGGTAAGCGCAGTATAGAGCAGTTCCCGGCTGAGCGCTTCCGATACGCGTTCCGGCAGGATCAGGAGCACCCTGTCGAATTCCGAGCCCTGGCTCTTGTGGACGGTCAGGGCGAAAGCGCTTTCATGGGGCGGCAGGCGCAGGGGTGAAATCCGGCGAAGCCCCGTGTCAGGGTCGTCAAACCAGGCGGCCAGACGGCCGGAAACCGGGTCGTCCATCAGTACACCGGTGTCGCCGTTGAACAACCCCAGTTCGTAGTTGTTGCCCGTCACCATGACCGGCATCAGGCGGCAGCCCCGGCGGTCATCCCGGTCATACATCCCCAGCGCATCCTTGCAGAGACGGTTCAGGTTCTCCGCCCCCCAGGTCCCCTCACGGTGCGGCGAGAGAACCCTGAAACGGTCCAATTCGTCCAGGGCGGCCGACGGGGTGGCGGCGCGGCTATAGGCGCCGTAACCGGCCTTTGCGCGTTCCCTGAAGGCGCCGGCAAAGGCGCGGCCGGCGGGCAGCGGCCGCCAGGTAATATCGCCGTACCAGCCGGAGGCGAGCAGGTCCAGGGCCGCCTCGCCGTCACCGGCATTGACCAGGCGACTGAGGTTGCCGATGCCGCTGTCGCGGCCGAAACGGTAACTCCTGGTTAACTGGACCACCGCGGGGCGATCCGGCCCCCCGGAGCAGGGAGCGTCCGCACGTCGCAGGCCAGCCGGTTTTTCCGGTTGTATCGGCACGATGCCCTTCCCGGCTTGAAACCCAGCAGGCGATGGCTGGTGGTGACATCCGCCGGCAGCGTCTGCCGCAGGCCGTCGCGGACCGGCAGGCGTTCTGCGGCCTGGATAATGGTTCGTCTCAAGCGCATGGCCGCCTTGCCGGTGGGGGTCGCCAGGACGATTCGCGGCGGATCGCGGGCCAACTCGACGATCAATGCCAGAATGCGGGCTACGGTTAGGGTCTTGCCGGTGCCGGGACCACCGGAGACGACGGTGAACCCCCGCGTCAAGGCCAACCGGGCTGCTTCCCGCTGGTTGTCGGGTTCCCCCTCCGTGGAGGGGAAGTAACGCTCCAGGGCGGCCGACAGGGGTTCATTGTCCATGTTTCGCACCGCGCTGCGCAGCAGGATGCCGTCGGCCGCCCGGCGCTCGTCATCCCAAGAGCGATGCAGGTAGAGACGGCCGTCACCATCCAACACAAGCGGTGCATAGTCGCCCGGTCGGCCGACCGTCCCGCACGGCTCGAGCGCCTTCAGCCATCGGGGCGATTCCGGTATCCGCGCCTGATGGCCGGAGGAGAGCTGTAACGTGTACTCATCACCGAGCAGTGCGGTCAGATCGAGACAGATGTGTCCCCGGCCGGCGGCATTGCTGACCAGTGCGGCAGCCATCCAGAGTTCTTCGCAGGGGTGGGGGTCAATGCGGAGGATAAAATCCGCAAAGTGCTGGTCCAGGTAGCTCAGTTGGAGGTTCCCGGTCATCGGAGCGGTTGCCCCTCGTCGTGCTTTCCAAAGGAATTTTCATACATCGTGCCGTTGAAAACGGTCAGGCGATTCTTGCCGGTACGCTTGCTGACGTACATGGCCTCGTCGGCATTGGCCATGACCGTGCGCACATCGTCGCCATCCTCGGGATAACCGGCCAAGCCGGCCGAAAGGGTCGTGGAGAGCGTCGCCCCTTCGAAGGCGAACGGCGTCGTTGCCATGGCGGAGACGATACGCTCGACAACCGCGATCACATCCTGTTTGGGGGTCTCGTTGAACATGATGACGTACTCGTCGCCGCCGTAGCGGGCGCATAGGTCTGAACCACGGACCTTGGAGACGATCATGGCGGCAACCTGGCGGATCAGTTCGGTTCCGGCCAGATGGCCGTACTGGTCGTTGATCTTCTTGAGATTATCGGCGTCGATCATGCAGATCGCATAGGGCCGATTATAGCGTTTTGACACCTTCTCCTGCGTATTGGCCACGATGAAGAAATTGCGCATGTTGTTGATGCCGGTCACCTCGTCGGTCAGTGAGAGCCGTTCCACCTCGCGGCGGGCACTCTCCGTCTCGCCGGCCAGCATGGCCCCCAGGTGGGCGATCAGCATGAACGGGAACAGCTCCAGGGTATGGGTCAGAAAATCGTTGATCCCCTTGAACTCCTCCGAAGCCAGGAGCACGTAGGAACTGATGGCCAGGACGGCCATGAAATAGGTGACCCGCCTGCCCTGGGTCAGGGAGGTGGCCATCAGGATCAGGTAGATCAGCGACATGAAGGGGCTGGTGATGCGGCCGGTGTACCAACACACCGCTACGATGAAGGCCAGAAAGACCATCAGATCAACAAAAGTCTTGAAGGGGCTGTACTTGCGGGAGAGAATGCCGTAGCGGGCGTTGATGTTGTAGAAGAACAGCAGGATGCAAAAGGCGGCCAGAAAGATCAGGCTGGCGTGCTCGGTGGGCATCAGCTTGATGTCGAGCGTCACCAGGGCGATCAGCAGCCAGGAGATATTGCCCATGATGCGGTCGTACCCCGCATAGCGCTGTTGAAAGCTGGGATAGTGCCGAGTCTCTTGCGTTTCGTCCATAGCAATCCCCCACCGAAATTCCCGTCAATCGGCCATTTGCAAGGTTATCCCGGCGGTCGCCGCATGGCGCAGCGGTTTCACAGAAGCCGCCGGGACCAAAAAGAGCCCTAACAGGTTGTTGAAAATCTACTGCAGGGCCGTTCTGCGGCGTTGCCGCTCGCTCAAAAGCGGGGGCGTACCAAGGGGTATGCCTCGCCTTCTCGCTCGCTTGCGCCTTGCATTACGGCCTCCTCATGACGATTTCAACAACCTGCTAATCCCCGGCTTGTTGAGCCAGTCATGCGCGATGACAGTATATGTCAGAAATGTATTGTCAAAATGGTTCAATCGTCTACAATATTTTCCCGTTTCGTTCCCGTATCCGTGATCTCATTGTAACGATAATTCAAAATTCGGCAAGGGGGAAGCATGCAGAAAGGAAAACCGGCCAAAAAGTATTCCCAGGCGGGTCGTCTGCACAGCATTATCCGGCTGTTTGAAGCCCGGCGGGGCATGACCCTTGATGATCTGGCCGAGGAGTGCGGCGTTGACCGCCGCACCATTCACCGCGACCTGAATGCCGTCGAGGAAGCCGGCTACACCCTTACCTCCGAGTGGCTGGAGGGGAAAAAGGTCTACAGCTTTCTGACCAAGTCCCGCAACATCCCGCCCATCACCTTTACCCTTCCCCAACTGATGTCGCTCTACCTGTTGCGCTCCTTGGGCGTCTACCTGGCCGGAACCCCCTTCCAGGCCGAGATCGAGGAGCTGTTCCGCACCATCACATCAATCCTGCCGGACCGTTACGCAGCCCACCTGGAACGGATCGCGCGGGTATCCCTGCCGATCCTTCACGGTGCCCGGGATTATTCTGCCGCGGCCGGCTATCTTGAAGGGCTGCAGCGCGCCCTGCTGCACCAGTACCGGGTGCGCCTGAGCTACGCCAAAAAAGGGAGGGACGAACATGATGAGTATGAAATCGATCCCTATACCCTGGTCTTCCACAAGGGGGGCATCTACCTGCTGGGGTATGCCCACAACCGCAAGGCCATGCGCCTGTTTGCCCTGGAACGGGTCCGCGGGATCGAGGTGACCCGGCAACGCTTCGAGATTCCAGAAGATTATCAGCCGGAGGCCCATTTCGCAAGCGCCTTCGGCCTGGTCAGCGACACCCCCATGAAGGTGCGAGTCCGTTTTTCGCCGGACGTCGCCCATGCCGTTAAAGAGCGCGTCTGGATGCCGGGCCAGAAGATCAGGACCGACCGGGAAGGACGGGCAACGGTCGAGTTCGAGGCCGCCGGCGAGATGGAACTGGTCTCCTGGATACTTTCCTACGGCATGCACGCCGAGGTGCTTGACCCGCCCGAGTTGCGGCGGGAGGTGAAGCGCCATGTGCGCGAGATGCGCCAGTATTATCGCAGCAAGGAAAAGAATGCGGAAAAGGCCGGCAAACGGCCTGTTTGACTTTGCCTTTTGCGTGATTTATAACCAGATGTCAGAATCCGTGATGCCTGAACGGCAGATAGAATGAGAGGAGCCGTGAAGGCGCCA
>JBEKFJ010000275.1:0-3487 GCA_050013355.1 Oryzomonas sp. | reverse complement strand
TCCCAAGGTGCCTTCGGAGGAGACCAGAAGCGGATTCAGGCTGTAGCCGGCCACGTCCTTGACCACCTTGCCCCCGGTGCGCAGCAACTCGCCGTCAGCCAGGACCGTTGTGAGCCCCATGACGTAATCCGCCGTCACCCCGTACTTGAGGCCGCGCAGCCCGCCCGAATTCTCGGCCACGTTGCCCCCCATGGTGGAAATGTTCATGCTGCCGGGGTCGGGCGGGTAGAACAGGTCGCGACCCTCGACCTCGCGATGCAGGGAGCTGGTGATCACCCCCGGCTCCACCGTGGCGGTCAGGTTCTCCTCGTCCACCTCAACGATGCGGTTCATGCGGCTGGTCTGCACCACCACCCCCTGGTTAGCCGAGATGGAGCCGCCCGACAGATTGGTGCCGGAACCGCGCGGTGTCACGCTGACCCCGGCCCCGTGGCAGAGGCGCATGATGCGGGCCACCTCTTGTGCCGTGCCGGGCAAAAGGACCGCAGCCGGCCTGATCTCCAACTCGGGCGTGGAGTCGTAGCCGTAGACCGCCAGGGATTCACGGTCGGTCAGGGTGTACTGGTCGCCCACAATTGACTTGAGTTCGTTGATGAATGACTGTTCCATTGGTTCCTCGATCCGGTTAGTGCTTAAAAACATGGCTTCTCGATTTTCCCCTGAATCCGTGATGCCTGAGCGGCGGAGCGAGCGACATGCCGGGGTCCGATCGCCGCCCGGAAGTGCCATGCCGGTTGTGCCGTGCGCCCTCCGTCGCGGCGAAGGTCCGGCCGACAACGCAGGGACAGAGGCATGCAGAGCAAGAGGAGCCGTTCGGGCGTCGCGGATTCAGGCCCACGGGGAATCCGCGACGACTACAAGGGTTTCGGCCTAGTGTACTGTGCGGTTAGTTCGTACTCGTAATTCCGGCTCTTTTGGCCGCTGCCGTCGTTGCTGCTCCTTGATGTAGACCCTGCTACACCTACGTCGCTGCGCCTTGGCATCAGCCAAAATAGCTCGGAATTACTTCCCACACTAACCGCACAGTACACTAGCTTACGGTATCATCCATGAAAACACATAGGCTTGCAGGTAAACGATGATCCCCACAATTACCGTCAAAAACAGGGAGTGCTTGAGGGTAAAGCGGAACAGGGTCCCCTCCTCCCCCACCATACCGGTGGCAGCGGTAGCCACGGCCAGGGACTGGGGGGAGATCATCTTGCCCATGACGCCGCCACTGGTGTTGGCCGCCCCGGTCAGGATCGGGTTGAGTCCGAGTTGCTCGGCCGTGGCCTTCTGCAAGCCGCCGAACAGGACGTTACTGGAGGTGTCGGAACCGGTCAGGAAAACCCCCAGCCAGCCGAGAAACGGCGCGATGAAGGGAAACAGGTGACCGGTCTTGGTGAACACCAGGCCCAGGCAATTGGTCATGCCCGAGGTGTTCATGACATAGGCCAGGCCGAGCACCGACGCCACAGTGACCGCCGGGTAGCGCATGTCGTAGAGGGTCTTGCCGAGGATGCGGAAGGTATCGCCGATCCGCACGCCGCAGATCAGGGCTGAGATGAATGCCGCGATCAGGATGGCGGTGCCTGCGGCCGACATGAAGTTGAAATTATACTTGGCGGCCAGCTTGATGGGCAACTGGTCGGACAGGGCCTTGTCCAGCGGCTTGAATCGATCCACGGGAACCGCGTTGATCTTCACCAACTCCTTGCACAGCTTCTGGGTCTCGGTCATCTTCTTGGAAACCAGGTCGCAGTTCTTCAGCCGTTCGTCGCTCAGGACCGCGCCTTTGCCCGCCAACCCCTGCTCGACCGGCACGAAAGCATCCTCGATCCCCTTCAGTTCCTGCAATCTGGCCGCCAGTTCGGCCTGTTTCGGGTCAACGGTCGAGAGTTGGGCAAGCTGCTTGTCGATCTCCTCGTTCACCTTGGCGATTTTCTTCAGCCCCTCTTCCGGCTTGGAGACCTTCTTGACGATCTGATTATGGAGCCCTTCCACGGTGATCAGGACGGCGCTCTTGTCCAGTTCGGCCTTGATGGAGGGGATGCCCCACAAAAGCACCATGACGGTCAGCGCCAGATAGGGGGCCCAGGCCCGGAAGACCTCTGCCGTGGTGTAGTTATGCTGTTCCTTGGCGGTGAACTCCGCCTCGTGGTCGAACCTCCAGACCTCCTTTGGTTGCCAGACCCGCAGCAAAAGCACCAGGGCCACCATGGAGAGCAGGGAGGCTGTTATGTCGGGGAGATAGGGCCCCAGGTAGCTCGCAGTACCCCACTGGGCAAGGGCAAAGGTCGCGCCGCAGACGACGATGGCCGGCAGGATCTCCAGGGTTTTCCTCAAGCCGACCATGATCATGATCACGTAGAACGGGATGAACAGGGAGATGAACGGGAGTTGGCGGCCTACCATGGTGGAAAGCTTCATCAGGCCGGCATCGCCGTACCCCATGACGCCGGCCAGGGCCACGACCGGGATGCCGATGGCGCCGAAGGCCACGGGTGCGGTATTGGCGATCAGGCAGACACCGGCGGCATAGAGCGGCCGGAAGCCGAGCCCCACCAGGGTGGCGCCGGCAATGGCCACCGGCGTGCCGAAACCGGCCGCCCCCTCGATGAACGCGCCGAAGCAGAAGGCGATCAGGAGCGCCTGGAGACGGCGGTCCCCGGTTACCCCGGCCAGGGAGGCCCGGATGATCTCGAACTGCCCTCCCTTGACGGTTAGGTTATAGAGGAACAGGGTGGTGATGACGATGTAGAAGACCGGAAAGAGGCCGAAGGCGGCGCCCTGGGCAAAGGCCAGCCCGGCCAGCTTGGCGGGCATGCCCCAGACTACGATGGCGATGACGATGGCCGAGGCCGCGGCCAGGGGGCCGGCGATGTGGGCCTTCATCTTCAGCACCGCCAGGCAGATGAAGATGACGACAAGGGGGACGGCGGCCACCAGGGCCGACATCCCGAGACTACCTGCTACGGGGCTGTAGGTTTGAATCCAGGGCATGACACATGACTCCTTTCCGTGCTCGAATAGTATTCAAACGTCTGTTGAATGCCGTCACCTGTCCGCCTGTCCTGGATACCACCTGTAAGCGGCAAAAATAAAATCAGGTTTTGTAACCTTGTATTACCAATTATATTTTTTCAAACATTTTGTCAACATTTTTTTGTATTCATGCATTAAGCCTGTTGACAAGCGGGGTTAATATAAATTACGTTAATATGTAATGTGGTTTTACAAATTTCAAAGCCGCGACAGAAAGCGCCACCACATGACTGCGCATAAGGAGACCGAGACGATGTACGAGCAATTCAAGACCATGGCCGAGGGGGTTGGTGCGGAGGTCCATCGCTTCAAGGACAAGGGTGCGGCGCTCGATTTCATCCTGCCGCTCCTGCAAAAGGAAGGTATCTCCGACGTCCCCGGCTCCTATGCAGTCTGGGCCGGCAGCCCGTTCCTGGACGACGTGGACCCGAAGCCGCTCAAGGAGGTCGATGGCCTCCGA
>JBEKFJ010000274.1:0-3534 GCA_050013355.1 Oryzomonas sp. | reverse complement strand
GGCGGCATGAAATCGGAGGCCTTGAAGCCGAGCGCCTTGCCCCAGCGCTGCCCGGCGCCTCCCGCAATGTCGTCCGGCACCGGCGACAGGGCGTCCCGGCCGGAACGCAGGAGTTCCAGCACCGCCTCAATACCGTTGCCTGCGGCGGTCACGGCCGAAAAGCCGCTGATAACGATGTCGCTGAAAGAATAGATCATATCCCCAGGACCAGTGACGTGATATTACCCCCAAAGGCGAACGAATTGGACATGGCGATGCCGGCCCCGCTGGGGCGTCTTTCCCCATGGCAGTAGTCCAGGTCGCATTCCGGATCGCGTTCGCGGAAATTCAGGGTTTGGGGAATGATGCGATGGTTGAGGGAGATCACCGTAGCCAGGGCCTCGATTGCGCCGGCCGCTCCCAGGCAGTGGCCGGTCATGGCCTTGGTGGAGACCAGCGGAACCGATGCGACCCGATCGCCGAAGACCAGCTTCATGGCGTTGGATTCCACCACGTCATTGAGCGGCGTGCCGGTGCCGTGGGCATTGACCCACCCCACCCGGCTGCTGTCGATCCCGGCTGCGACAATGGCGTTCCCCATGACCCGTGCCGCAGTGGCGCCGGTCGGTTCCGGTGCGGTCATGTGATACGCCTCGCCGGCCAGGGCATAGCCGAGCACGGCCCCGTACATCCGGGCTCCCCGCGCCAGGGCATCCTCTTCGCTCTCCAACACCAGGAAGGCAGCCCCCTCTCCCAGGGATATCCCCTGGCGCCCCAGGCTGAAGGGGGAACAGGGCTCGGGATCGACCACCTTCAACGAGTTGAAGCCGCCGAAGGTCAAAAACGAAAGGGTGTCGGAGCCACCAGCCACCACTGCCCGTTGTTGGCCGGTGGCAACCAGTTCGGCGCCCCAGCCGATGGCGGTGCCCGACGAGGAGCAGGCCGTGGTGACCGTGCCCTGGTAGCCGGCAAGGTTACAGGCCCGTGCAATCTCGGTGGCGGTCTTGTCTGGCAGCACACCGCGCAGCAGCACCGGCGGCGCATTCACTCCCGACAGGAGCGATTTCAGCCACTGCTCCGACTGGAACATGCCGGCCGCGCCGCCCCCCATGGAAACGCCCATGTCAAAGGGCGAGTAATGACCGGCCACGCCGCTGTCCGCCAGGGCCTCAGCGGCGGCGATCAGGCCGAACTGGTCGGCGCGGGAAAGTTTTCGCGCCGTTGTGCGGTCGAAATGATCCAATGGGTCGTAACCCTTGACCTGGCAGCCGATCCGGGAGGGAAATGCCGACACGTCGAACAGGTCCAGTGGCGCAATGCCGCTCTTCCCGTTCAGCAGGGCATCGCTGAATTGAGCCACGTTCTTCCCGGCCCCGCAGAAGACACCCAGTCCGGTTATGACGACGCGCTTTTTTTCCATTTCTCTCCAAATATTATACTTTTAGCATAAATAATATGAAGTAAGACTTTAAATTAAGAAGCGTCTGAATCATGCCCAATTGATATACCTGTTCTTAGTACCATGTATTTAGCATCCCATACTGAAACAAACGCAAAAAGGAAAAACCCGGAAAGGCGTATGGAACTAGGATGAATAGGATGAACGCCGATAGATTCTAACCTCGATTAAATTTTGGTTTTGACGTTATCTGCGTTTATCCCATTCATCGGCGGTTACATAAAGATCTTTTCGATATTTTTTGCCAGGTACTAGACCGTGCCGCCATCCACGACCAGGGCCTGGCCCGTGATGTAGGAGGCGCGCCGGGAGGCCAGGAAGACAACCGCCTCGGCCACCTCTTCGGGGGTGCCGATCCTGCCGAGGGCCGACCCCTTGACGATCCCGTCAACCACATCCTGCTTCAGCCCGGCGGTCATGTCGGTGGCAATCAGCCCGGCCACGATCGCGTTGACGCGTATACCCATCGCCCCCACCTCCCGGGCAAGGGATTTGGTGAAACTGATGGCAGCCCCCTTCGAGGCCGCGTAATTGGTCTGGCCGGCGGGGCCGGTCAGGGCGGAAATGGAGGACACCGTCACGATGCTGCCCATGCGGCGGGCCATCATCTTGCGCACCCCCCACTTGCAGCAGTGGAACAGGGGAGACAGATTGGTGCGGATGACCGCATCCCAGTCCTCCTCCGCCATCATGGCCAGCCAGCCGTCGCGGATGATGCCGGCGTTGTTGACCAGCACGTCGATATGTCCGCTCTCACGCGAAGCCATGTCGATCAGCGCCTGGGCCCCTGCGGCCGTGCTCACATCGGCCTTGATCACGCTGATCGTGCCGGCCAGCCCCTGTGCCTCCGCAACCAGCGCTGCGGCCGCCTGGTCGTTGCTCAGATAGGCGGCAAAGACGCATGCCCCCTGGCGGGCGAACAAAAGCGCGATGGCCCGGCCTATGCCCCGCGTGCCGCCGGTTACCACAACGATATGGTCCTTGAATTCCATCGAAACTCCGGTGAGGGGCTTTTGAGGATTTTATTGTAACGTTTTCGCTATGGTATGTCCAGAGTTGACATCAATAAGCCGCTTGGATGCGGAAACCGGTCATCTTCCCGCCTTACGCCGTACCGTAATCGATTCGCCGCCGATCCCCCAGTTGTCGGTATCCACCTCGTCGATCACCACTACCGTGGTCGCGGGATTCTTGCCCAGCACATCCACCAGCAGTTGGGTGGCCCCCTTGATCAGGGCCGCCTTTTGCTCGGTTGTTGCTCCTTCTCGGGTGATCCTGATGTTTACGTAGGGCATCTTGTTCTCCTTTCAGGTTTTATCCGATGCGGATACAGCCGAGAACCGGCTGTCCGTTGCAACCAGTACGCCGCCGATCGCCACAACTCCGGCGGCAAGCAAGAGCGACAGCGTGAACCCCCCTTGTCGATCAGCCAGCAGTCCGGCGAGTGGCGGTCCCATAACCTGACCCGCCCCGAAACAGACTGTCAGGACCGCGGTTGCACGGCGCCCTTCCGTGCCGCAACGCCGCCCCCCCTCTGCCATCACCAGGGCAACGATCCCGAGAAAGGTGCCTCCGAACAGGGCGGCTGCCAGGCCGGCTTGGAGGGGGTTTGCGGCGTTGATGCTCAACAGGATGCCGCCGGCCTGCAGCATATAGGCCAGGGTCAACGCCTGCCGCACACCGAGCCTGATCGCCGCCTGTTGCCACAGGATGGTGGAAGGAGCCGCGGCCAGTCCCACCGCAACCCAGCTCCAGGGGGCAAACCCGGCCAGCCCCGGCGTATGGGCGATCATGGTCACCAGAAAAGTGGCGCTGACGATATACCCAAACCCTTCCAGAAAATAGGCGCTCGACAATCTGACGATGCCGGAAAGGCTGCCCCTGGCTGTTTCCGGCACGTCCGGAACAAAAATCGCACTCTGCCGCTTGCCGGCAACGGAGATGCCGGCCAGGGCCAACAGGGCGGACAGCACCCCCATCCCCAGCCAGGCGGTGCTCCAGCCCCCAAAGCAGTCCAGGACCGGCACAACGGCGCCACTCAGCGCAATCCCCAGACCAATCCCGGCATAAAGCGCACTGCTCCAGCGGCCACGACC
>JBEKFJ010000273.1:0-3540 GCA_050013355.1 Oryzomonas sp. | reverse complement strand
CGATCGTGGACATATCGATGTGATGTTCCAACAGCCCTCCCAACGTGGTGACGGTGCTCCGTTCATCCGGGCGGCAGGCGTTGCACACGATGCCCGCCGGGGTTTCGGCCGGCCGGGAGGCCAGGATGATGCGGCGGGCCTCCTCAATCTGGGTGACGCGCTTTGTGCTGCGGGGATTGAAGAGAACGATCACGAAATCGGCCAGGGCCGCCCCCTCCAGCCGTTTCGCGATCAGATCCCAGGGGGTGAGCAGGTCGGAGAGAGAGATGACGGCAAAATCATGCATGAGCGGTGCGCCCAGCACGGAGGCCGCCGCCTGGATGGCTGAAATGCCCGGTATAATGCGGACATCCGGCTGGGGTAACCCGTTGTCGGCCTCGTTTTCCAGCATCTCCAGCACCAGACCGGCCATGCCGTAGATACCGGCGTCGCCCCCGGAAACCAGGGCGACCGTCTCACCGGCGCGCGCCCTGGCGATTGCCTCGCGGCAGCGTTCCATCTCCTGCATCATGCCGGTGGATACCATTGATTTTCCGGCAGTGAGCGGGCTGATCTGCTCAAGGTAACTCCCGTAGCCGATAATGGTTGCAGATTCGGCGAGGGCCTGCCGGGCGGCATCGGTCAGGTGGACGATATCTCCGGGGCCGGTGCCGATGATGTACAGGGGGGGCATTATATCACCTATTCAGGTTTGGGGTGGATGCCGCACGGGGCACTAGCAGGTTGTTAAAAAACTATTGCGGAGAGCCGTCTGCGGCCTTGCGCGGTACTCGCGATCTCGGCTAACTAATTCACCTATTCAGGATTGGGGTGGGACGCACGGGACACAAGGGATCAGACGCTGTACGATGCGTAGAGCTGTTTGACCCGTGTCAGATAATCCCGCGTTTCGCGGGGCATGTGCTCCGGCTTCCTGTCCACGTTGCCCGGGCCCCAGTTATAGGCGGCCAGGGCCGAATCCATGTTGCCATTGTAGCGGTCGAGCAGGTCGCGCAGGAAGCGTGTCCCGGCCATGACGTTCTGTTCGGGGTCAAAGGAGTCGTTGACCCCCAGGGAACGGGCGGTTCCGGGCATTAGTTGCATCAGGCCCCGGGCGCCTGCGGAGGAGACTGCCGTGGGATTGAAATTGCTCTCGGCCTTGATAACGGCCTTGATGAGCCCTGTCTCGACCCCGTAACGGCTTGAGGCCTTGGCGATAATCGGCTCCAGCCACTCTTTTCCGTTTCCCAGCGGTGATGAAGGCGGTGAGAGGGACGACATGGAGGAGGGGAGTTCCGCAGGAAGCTCCGTCGCATCGCGGGCCGTTTGGGTTTGTGCCGATTGTGCGGCAGCGTCGGCGTAGGCCTTGATGAGGGGTTGGAGCATTGATGGCTGCTGCCCGAGCACCGGGGATGGCGAGGTGTCGGCCGTGCCGTCTCCTGCCAGGATCAGGGTGGTATGGAGCATCTGCAGGCTGAGCGCCTCGGCAAGGTTTTGGGCGGCGGACTGCTCCGTCTGTCCCGCCGCTTTTGTCTCCATGGCGCGATCGAGTTGTCCGGCAAAGACGCCATCGGATTGTCCGGCGGCATCCTGGCGACCGCTCTTGCTCAATTCCATAGACAGGACCGATCTGAGAAGCGACAGGTTGCTGTTAATATCGATGGTCATGGCGTCTCGTTCTCCCTGCCGAAGGACAGGTTCTTTTTCTTCAGCTTCTCGATCAGAGTGGTACGTTTGAGGTTCAACAGTAAGGCCGCTTCTTTCTTGTTGCCCCCGGTTCGCTCCAGGGCTTGGAGGATCAGGCGGTTTTCAAACTCTTCAAGTGCCGAGTTGAGACAGATGCCGGTTTCCGGGAATTCGTTCCCGGCCGGCAGCGCCGGGGACTGCACCTGCACCTTTCTGGCAAGGTATTTCTCGGGTAGATCCATGGGGGCGACGAGACCGCTGTCCTTGAGAATCACCAGGCGCTCAACCAGGTTTTCCAACTCCCTGACGTTCCCCGGCCAGTCGTAGTTGCAGAGAATGCCGAGTGTTTCCCGGGAAAACCCTGTCACCGCATGCCGTTTTTCGCTGTTGAAGCGGCTCAGAAAGGATTCTATCAATAACGGTATGTCATCGCGCCGTTCCCGCAGGGGCGGGATGGTGATCGGGATGACCGAAAGCCGGTAAAAGAGGTCTTCGCGAAAGTCCTGGGATTCCACCAGGGCTTCAAGTTTCTTATTGCTCGCCGCAATAATGCGGACATCCACCTTCTGAGACTTTGTCGACCCGACCGGCTCGAACTCCTTGCTCTGCAAGACCCGCAGAAGCTTGACCTGCAGATTAGCCTTCATGTCGCCGATTTCATCCAGGAAGAGAGTCCCCTTGTCCGCCATTTCAAAACGCCCCACGCGATTGGCGTACGCACCGGTAAAGGAGCCTTTGACGTGGCCGAACAACTCGCTTTCGATCAGGTCCTCGGGGATGGCTGCGCAGTTGATCGGGACAAAGTGCTTATCACTCCTGGAACTCAACTGGTGTATGGCACGGGCTGCAAGTTCCTTGCCAGTGCCGGACTCGCCCTGGATCAATACAGTGGCGCTGGACTCGGCCACCTTTTCTATTAATTCAAAAAGCGTAACCATTCTGCTGCTTTTTCCGATTATCGAGGAGTTGAGCCTGTGGGGATGGCGTGACGCGGCCGAAGTATCCTGGCGTTTCATGGTCAGGGACTCCCTGGCTCGCATGACCAGGCTTTCCAGTTCATCCAGATTGAGGGGCTTGGACATGAGAAAGACGTTGTTTTCGTTTGTCGAACCGATATGCGCGTTGCTGTTGTAACCGATCAAAACAAGGAGGGGGTTTATCTTTTTTGCCTGTTCGATGAAATTGGGGGCGATGTCGGCCAGGAACTTCAAATCGGCAATCACGATGCCGATATGTTTTTCACGAATGATGTCAAAGATATGGGATGTCTGTGTCGTGTGGGCGATGTCGTATCCCTGGTATGTTAGAAACGCCGATACGAGATCGCGGGTTTTGCGATCGTTCTCAACTATGAAAATAGTGCCTGGTGTATCCATGAATTATCCACTGTTGCGAAGGGTTGTCAGGTTTGCCCAAGGTGTTTGTGATAGACCTTAGAATTGGATGATAGATTGTATTGACACTAAAGTCAAGAAAATGACTTTAATGTTTTTTTACGGTTGTCAGCCCAATTGGCTCGTTTGATCGCATGGTCTCGATGTATACATTTTATCATGCTTGATAAATGTGGGCCTGCATGGTAAATATTAGGCATAATTTAGTATTCTAATTTTGTTTGAGGGTCGTAGCTCAGGCAGGGACGTAGCTCAGACAAAATTTGCGTGCGGTTTTGTTTGTTTCGAGCATAGCTATCCATACAGAGGAGGGAATAATGAACGATGCACTCGTGCCGGTAACATCTGATGAGTCTCGTGACAAGCTGATCCAACTGGTAAGCTTTAATCTCGACGAGGAAGAATACGGCGTGGATGTCCTGAAGGTCCGGGAGATCATCCGCATGCCGGTTGTTACCCGGGTTCCCAATACGCCTCACTA
>JBEKFJ010000272.1:0-3551 GCA_050013355.1 Oryzomonas sp. | reverse complement strand
GCTGGGTGAAGTGCTGCTCAGGGATGATCTCGTGCAGCGCAAGGGAAGCCCCCTCGACCATGGCGGGCAACAGCCCTTCCTTTTCCTCGTCCTGATCGTCCACCCCTTCGATGTAGAGCTTCATGAAACCGGGAAAACGGATGACCGTGCCGCTGGCGCGCAGGCCGGCATGCCTGGCCCCGCTGAAATGGCCGGCAACGGGAGGCGCAGCCAGGTCCGCCGCGATGTCCACCGAGGTCTGGTCCAAGAGCGCCTCGGCCATCTGGCAGGCCACGGTGCGCTTCCAGATCAGCTCGTACAGCTTGTGCAGGTCCGGGGTCAGGAACTTCTTCAATTCAGCCGGGGTCTTGGAGATGTAGGTCGGCCGGACGGCCTCGTGGGCCTCTTGGGCGTTCTTGGTCTTGGTGCGGTAGAGACGCGGCTTGACCAGGGCGTATTCCGGCCCGTATGCGGCGGAGATGACGTCGTGGGCCTCTTTGAGGGCCTGGTTCGAGAGGTTGACGCTGTCGGTACGCATGTAGGTGATCAGACCGACCGTACCTCCTTCGCCGATATCGATCCCCTCGTACAGCTTCTGGGCCGTGGACATGGTCTTCCTGGCCGAAAAACCCAATTTGCGGGAGGCCTCCTGCTGGAGGGTCGAGGTGGTGAAGGGCGGCGCCGGGGTACGCTTTTTCTCGGTCCTGGTGATCTTGTCGACCCGGTAGCTGCCCGACTGGAGCGCCGTTTTCAGGGCGGTCGCCGCCTCTTCGGCGGGTATGTCGAACTTTCCCAGCTTCTTGCCGCCCACCGCCACCAGGCCGGCCCTGAACTCCTGTCCCGGCGCAACGCCGAGGCGCGCGGCAATGGTCCAGTATTCCTGTTCGATAAAGGCCTGGATCTCCTTTTCCCGTTCGCAGACCAGACGCAGGGCCACCGATTGCACCCTGCCGGCCGAAAGGCCGTAACGGATCTTCTTCCACAGGAAGGGGGAAAGGTTGAAGCCGACCAGGTAATCCAGCACCGACCGGGCCTGCTGGGCGTCCACCAACTCAAAGGCTATGGCGCGCGGATGCTCGACGGCGTGGATGATGGCATCCTTGGTGATCTCGTGGAACACGACTCGCTGGATTGTTATGCCCGGATTCTTCTTTTTGTCCAGGCCCAGGGCCGCCAGCAGGTGCCAGGAGATGGCCTCTCCTTCCCGGTCGGGGTCAGTTGCCAGGAGCAGCCGGTCGGATTCCTTGAGGGCCTTCTTGATGGCGTCGATGTGCTTCTTGCTCTCGGGCAGCACGTGATACTTGGGCTCGAAATCATGTGCTATATCCACCGAGCCCTGCTTGCTGGGCAGGGCGCGCACGTGGCCGAAGGAGGCAAGCACCTTGTAATCCTTGCCAAGGAATTTCTCTATGGTCTTCGCCTTGGCGGGCGATTCTACGATAACAAGATTCTGCGACATGTTTTTAGCACTTCCTTGTAGTATGATTATCTTATTTTAGCGCCTTCGGGAGAGGGTGGACAACCCTTTTCGCCCTTAAGGACTGTCATGAATTAAGTGTGACATATAAGCCAGGCACTAAGCGGCAACGGCGAAATGTTTGCCCGGCAGCGGCGTTACCGCCCCTTTGAGTTCAAGGTGCAGTAACATAGAGGAAACCTCTCCGGCTGTCAATTCAGTTTGGGCGATGATATCGTCGATGTGCAGCGACGAACGGGCCAAGAGCTCATACACGGCAGCTTCTTTGGGCGTCAGGCTGAAGGTTCGCGCGGCGGTCTGCTCCAGGGCACGCTCCCGGCTGCCGGCAAAGGGGCCGGGCAATTCCTCCAGGATATCCTCCACGCAGTCAACCAGTTTGGCGCCCTGCTTGATCAGGTTGTTGCTGCCGCGGCAGGCGCTAAAGGAGATGTTGCCGGGGACGGCGAAGACGTCTCGTCCGTGATCCAGGGCATACTGGGCAGTGATCAGCGAGCCGCTCTTTTCGGAAGCCTCCACCACCAGCACGCCGCGGGACAACCCGCTGATGATCCGGTTGCGGCGGGGAAAATTCTCCGCCAGAGGCATCGTCCCCAAGGGAAACTCGGATACCAGGCATCCTGTTTCGGACACCGCATCGAAGAGCTTACGGTTTTCGGGCGGATACACCTTGTCGATACCGCACCCCAGGACGCCGATGGTTCTGCCGCCGGCCTGGATCGCCCCCTTGTGGGCTGCGGTATCCACCCCCCGGGCCATGCCTGATATCACGGCAACGCCACGTCCTGCCAACTCCTCGGCGAAACGCCCCGTGGTCATCAGGCCGTAGGAGGTAGCCCGCCGTGAGCCGACGATCGCCACGGCCAGTTCGTTACTGCGCAGTTCGCCCCGTACGTACAGAAGGGGCGGCGGGTCGGGAATCTCAAACAGGGTCTTGGGGTAGTCGGCCGAGGTGAACGTTACCAGCCGGGCGCCGCTGCCCGCCAGCCGACGACACTCCTCATCGGCAAAGCGCTTCCAGGCCCCCTCCCTGATCGCCTCTACCACGGCCGGGGTCACCCCCCTGACAGCCCCCAATTCCTTGGGCGATGCGGCAAGCGCCGCCCCGGGCGCGTCGAAACGCTCCAGCAGGCGCCGGAAGGTGACATTACCGACGCCGGGCACCGCCTTGAGGCCAAACCAGTAAAATTCTTCCATATCCCACGCCTTCTTTGAACTTGTCCGTAAATAAGCTTTGCGGATAAGCTCTTTAATCACCATAGCCGCAAGACCGCGCATACAAGACTGCGAACGGCAACGGGAGAAAAAAAAGACCGGCCTTGGCCGGTCTCGTGTGGAGCGCTTATCCCCTATTTTGTCAGACTGACGATCTTATCGCCCTTATAAATTGCATCGATGCTTTTGACGATCAAAGCGGTTGCCGTTTTTCTGCCGGTCTCCAGGATGACCAGGGCTCCCAGCAACTCTTGGGGCAAGCGGTCGATGCGTCCCTCGACGTAGCGCTGATCAGGGGTCACATCGCGAACGACATAGAGCATATTACCCGCTTCGGCCCCCTGGGCACTTCCCAGGTCTATGTAGACGATGTCGCCGCTAGCGATGATATTGGTCCCGCTGTAGCTTTCGATGATATACCCTTTCAGTTCCCTGGCCGGCATCTTGAGCGCGACTTCGCGGCGCTTGTCGTCGCGGTACGGCATAAGATAGGAACCTGGGGAGATCTCCTGATAGGCCTTGGTAATGATGGCCCGCGAGGCATTTTGCTCCAGGTCGGTCAGTTGCAGGGTTCCCAGCGGAACTACCTTGACGCCCATGATCTCGTTCGTGAGGGGATGGCTGACGGTCCCCTCCTTCCGGTAGATGGAAAACTTCTCCCCTCCCTTTACTCCCTGCACCCTTCCAATATCGGTGTAGACGATATCGTCGTCCCCGGCCACGATACGGTCATGGAGGACGGTAACGATAAAGCCGGCCGGCTTGAAGTCGGTCTCCATCAGGAAGCCCTCATTGCCCAGCACGCTATACGTGCGTTCAGCGGCCACCTCGGCAATGGCATCCGTCTGGACAGTCGCAGCACCTTGCTTGGTTGCCGATGAAC
>JBEKFJ010000271.1:0-3563 GCA_050013355.1 Oryzomonas sp. | reverse complement strand
CCCGCAGTATAATCGCCTCCGGCGATTATCGGTGACGAAGCGCAGCGGAGTTCATCCCGTAGGGACAGAACCGGAACGGTTCTGCTAAAAGCCCTGCGGAGGCGTAGCAGGCCTACTCCGCCAAAGCAGCTTTGGCTGCGAAGGCCGGGCGCTACGTCGCACGAAAGGGCTTTCGAGGACGAAGGCCTGATGGCTGTTTTTCAACAACCTCCTAGAGCACCACGGTCTCGTGGTGCTTGCCGAACACCTCCCTGAATACATCCGCGATCTCACCCAGCGTCGCATATGACTTGACCGCGGTCAGGATGTGCGGCATGAGATTGTCGCTCCCCCTGGCGGCCGTTTCCAGCGAATTCAGGGTCTCCTGAACCGCTGCAGCATCCCGTCCGCCCTTCATTGCGGCCAGAGACTTCTTCTGGGCGATCTCCACCTCCTCCTTGACCTTGAGCAGACCGGTGGGAGGCGGCTCCTGGACAGCGAACTTGTTGACGCCCACGATGACCATGTCGTTGGACTCGATGGCCTTCTGGTAGGCATAGGCCGAGTCCTGGATCTCCTTCTGCTGGAAGCCGCGCGAGATGGCCTCCACGGCACCCCCCAGCTTGTCGATCTTATCGATGTACTCCAGGGCGGCCTTCTCGACCTGGTCGGTCAGGGACTCCACCAGGAACGAACCGGCCAGGGGATCGATGGAATCGGCGACGCCCGATTCGTAGGCGATCACCTGCTGGGTGCGCAGGGCAATGCGGACCGAGTCCTCGGTCGGCAGCGCCAGGGCCTCGTCGCGGGAGTTGGTGTGCAGCGACTGGGTCCCCCCCAGCACGGCAGCCAGGGCCTGGATGGTGACGCGCATGATGTTGTTGTCAGGCTGCTGGGCGGTCAGCGTGCAGCCGGCGGTCTGGGTGTGGAAGCGCAACATCAGCGATTTGGGGTCCTTGGCGCCGAAGCGTTCCTTCATGATCCTGGCCCAGATGCGGCGAGCGGCGCGAAACTTGGCCACCTCTTCCAGCAGGTTGTTGTGGGAATTGAAGAAGAAGGCCAGGCGCGGGGCGAATTCGTCCACGTTCAGTCCGGCCTTGATGGCTGCCTCCACGTAGGCGATGCCGTCGGCCAGGGTGAAGGCCACCTCCTGCACCGCGCTGGAGCCCGCCTCGCGGATATGGTAGCCGGAGATGGAGATGGTGTTCCACTTGGGTACGTGGTCCTTGCAGTAGCCGAAGATGTCGGTGATGATCCGCATCGATTCTTTCGGCGGGTAGATATAGGTCCCGCGGGCCATGTACTCCTTGAGGATGTCGTTCTGGATGGTGCCGGAGATCTTGTCCGCGGAAACTCCCTGTTTCTCGGCCACGGCGATGTACATGCAGAGCAGGATGGCGGCGGTGGAGTTGATGGTCATGGAGGTGGAGACCTTGTCCAGCGGGATGCCGTCGAAGAGCGTCTCCATATCGGCCAGGGAGTCGATGGCTACGCCGACCTTGCCGACCTCGCCGGCTGACATGGCGGCATCGGAGTCGTAGCCCATCTGGGTCGGCAGGTCGAAGGCAACGGAAAGGCCGGTCTGTCCTGCCTGGAGCAGGTATTTGTAGCGTTCGTTGGACTCCCTGGCGGTGCCGAAGCCGGCGTACTGGCGCATGGTCCAGAAACGGCCGCGGTACATGGTCGGCTGCACGCCCCGGGTGAAGGGATACTGGCCGGGGAACCCGAGTTGATCGTCATAGCCGGGATAGTCGAATCCCGGCGTAAAACAGCGCTCCATTTCGATATTGGAACTGGTGCGGAACTCCGGAGAGCGCTCCGGCGACTTGGCGATATTCTTAGCAACAATGCCATCCTGCCACGCCTTCTTATTTTCGGGAATACTCATGAAGTGGCCTCCTCACCCTGTTAAAATGATGTAACTATCGGCCCATTGCCGGTTTTACACATGCAATGGCGTTTAATCGCGATATACTGTAGCTATACACCGGATAGCCCCTTGTCGCCATGATTCATGGGTATATGACGGAAAGGAGTCGGAGATGAAGTGCCCCGCATGCAGCAGTCACGACTATAGCGACATTGACTTGCAGGCTGACGGATTTGCCGAGCACATCTTGGAATGCCGCGCCTGCGGAACCGTATGGTCGGTCAATCACGGCATTGTCGAGGTCGTCAAGGACCCTCACGGCAACTCGTTCCTGCAGTCGCAATCGGAGTGCGTCGAAGGTGACGATTACAACACCAACTAAGCGCTCCCGAAAGTGGCGGACCCCGTCTTCTCAGGCGGGGTCCGCTGGTGAATCGATGGCTCCGGAACCGCTCCAGTCCCTGGAGCGTCCTTGCCTCTTCAGCCGGTACAGTCTAGTGTCTGTACGGCTGGCTCGCCGCACGGGATACTAGATGACCGCCTTCAGGTATTCGGCCGTCCGTTCGCGCTTCTCGCGCTCAAGGGCCTTGGGATCGACTTCGACGAATTTCTCGTCCGGCGTGATCTTGAAGAGCGGTTGTCCCTTCTGCACGATCGTCCCGTCACCGCCTTCCATGATGATCTTGTCGACAGTACCGGAGAACTGCGCCCTGATCGTATTGAACATCTTCATGACTTCGATGATGTAGAGGGGCTGGTCCTTTTCAAAATGCATTCCCTCGTGCACAAAGGCAGGGAGCCCCGGAGCTTCCTGGCCATAGTACATCCCACCGCAGGCGGCGACGATCTCATCGGCCTTGGTGGCGGGCGGCGGCACCAGGATCTTTTTCATCCGCACCTGCAGATCCGGGTCGGTCAGGTAATCGGGGATGACGACCTCCAGGTCATCCAGGACGCGCATATCCCAGAATTTGGTGTTCCCGCCGACCAAGAACAGCATGCCGAGCAATTCAAGTCCAGCCTCATAGCCGAAATGGGCTGAACGGATATGATCCCACATCTCGGCGTCAAAACCGCCCTGGGGCTGTTCCTTCTTCAGCAGTTCGTTGAGCAGGAAATACTCGTCACGGGCCAGGCCCAGCTTCTCGCGCAGGGTGCGGTAGAAGTGCAGCGACTGCTGCAGCAGTTCGTTGTCATGGCTCCATATGATCTCGGCCGCCGGTTTGTGCGGGCGATAGGACATGTGCAGATATTCGTACGTCTCGTTGAGGACGCCGAGAGGATTCCTCAGCCAGATGACCCGCCCTTTTTCAATACGGAAGTTGATCGTGTTCATGCTCAACCAGCCGGAGAGCAGGTGTGGGTCCTCCAGGAGACGCTCCATGGGACGGGTGATGAGGGTGCCCTTGCGATCGAGCAACGCCGACATATGCTTGCGCTCCTTGGCGCACACCTCGGGCTGATCGGCGTATTGTTCGCACACCAGCTTGTCGTAGTGCTTCTTCATCTGCAGGAAGGCATACACCGGGTCCAACCTGTTGGCCTCTTCCTTCAGCGTCCCGACCAGAGTCAGGTACGGGACCACGAAGCGGGTGGTCGGCTTGGCCATGACGTTCCTGCCCAGGAACCAGTTCACCAGGCCGTAGTGGAACTCAAGGTTGGTGGCCAGCGCGCTGCCCCGCAGGGTGGTGCTGCGCAGCACCTCGGACAGACA
>JBEKFJ010000270.1:0-6700 GCA_050013355.1 Oryzomonas sp. | reverse complement strand
GCGGAAGAAGAAACCGGAACCGGTGGATGCGGAGCAGCCGCCGCCAGTGGCAAAACAGATGCCGACCTCGGGCGGCTTTGTCGGCGGATGGAACAGTTGAAGGCGTGAATAGTGAATGGTGAAGTTGAGTTTCACATACATCCCATGATTCCCATAGTCAACAGAGGAGGCAAACATTGAAAGCCGCAACGAAACCCGACCCATACGACGTCCTGGGCGTCGATAAGAACGCTACTCCGGGCGACATTAAGAAGGCGCACCGCAAGCGTATCCGCAAGGCGCACCCGGATTCCGGCGGCAATCCGGAGGAGTTCATGGCGCTCCAGTGCGCCTACGAGACCCTGATCGACCCGGAGAAGCGCCGGCGTTACGACAACAACGAGCCGGAGCCGGGCAGCATCGTCCAGGAGGCGTTGGGACACCTGTGCAAGATTTTCAATTCGCTGCTCGACAGCCATGGCGACAAGATCACGACTATCGACATCGTTTCCGCCATCACCGGGCACATCAGGGGCGATATCGTGAACATCACGGCAATGAAGAACAGCCACGCCAAAAAGGCCAAAACCCTGCGCAAGGTCCTGGAACGCCTGAAATACAGCGGTCGTCGCGTGGACGTGCTCAAGGAAATGCTGGAGCAGCAGCTCCAGGACATAGCGCGGGGGCAGAAACAGGCCGACAGGACCATCGAGATGCTGGAGATGGCGACCATACTGGCCAAGGAATATGCCTTCGAGCGGGAATCGCCGATAACGTCCGATTTTGCGCGGGATGCCTTATTACAGACCATACCAGGCAGCAGAACATTCACATGGAATCGTAATTAATTGATTTTTATCTCCCTGGAGGCTGGCATGGCTGGAATGAAGCGATATATGAGGATAGACGAGGTAGCAGAGCGATTCGGCGTGAAGGCCCGTACGGTGCGCCGCTGGTGGGAATCCGGCAAGACCTGCCTCCAGGCGTGGCACCCGGATCACCGCATCGGCTCCAAGGGTCTGCGCTTCACGACGGAGTCTGTTGAGGCGTTTGAAACAAACGGCATGATGAACCCGGAAGAGTTCACGGAAGAATCTTAGGGCAGCGGCCCATAACCCCATACATCTCATCCCTCCCATACCTCCTACCCAAACCAAAGCCCCGCAAGGGGCTTCCTGTCATCTCCTTCCCTCGATATTTCGCAAAAAAAGAAGTCCGACCACAAAATAGTGTGACAATGGGTGCCAATGGGTGTCATGAGCGCCTTTTTTTGCCCGCTCCAATCCGCCATGCTGCCCGGCATGGATCACCACCACCACAAAGAGCCGATCAGCGTCTTCGCCGGCGACACCATGACCTGGCATCGCAACCTGCCCGACTACCAGCCCGCTGACGGCTGGGCTCTCACCTACGCCCTGCGCGGCCCCGCATCCCTCGACATCACCACCACGACTGATCCGGATTCCCCAGGTTTCCTCGTCTCCGCCATCTGCTCAGTCGCCGCCGGCAGCTACTACCTCCAGGGCTCCGTCACAAAAGGGGCCGAGATCCACACCATCTACAACGGCACCCTGACCGTGTTGCCCAACATCTCTGCGATCGAAGGCACCTACGATGGCCGCAGCTATGCCAAGCAAATGCTGGACGCCATCGACGCTTATATGTTGGGCAACGCGCCCAAGAACATCCAGGAGATGATGATCGACGGCACCAAGATTTCCCGGATCCCCGAAGACCAGCTCCGCAAGAAGCGCGGCTTCTACGCCCAGAAGTACTGGCAGGAACAGAACCCCGGCAAACTCGGCCCGGCGATCCAAGTGCACTTCAGGGATGGATACTGACGTGGCCGGCATCTTCTCCAGGGTGATGGGCAGGTTCGGCTACCGCAAGGTGCGCAACGACTCCGCATTCAAGGGCGCCCAGGGCGGCAGCTTCTGGGACTGGATCATCGCCCCCACCACCATCGATTACCAGATCCGCACCAACATCTACCGCCTGCGCACCAACGCCAGGCTCATCGCGCTCAACAACCCCATCGTCCGGCAGTATCTGCAACTCCTGGCGCAGAACGTCATCGGCCCCAAGGGAATGACCCTCAAGGCCCAGGTCCGCAACAACGACAAGAGCCTCAACAAGGCGATCAACGACAAGATCGAGGCCGGCTGGGCCGAGTTTTGGAAGTCGCCGTTCGTGGACGGCAAGCAGTCAGGGCCTGCCGGCGAGCGGATGCTGCTCAAGAGCGTGGCCCGCGACGGCGAGGCCTTCGTGCGCAAGTGCATCGGCCGCGAACACAACCGCTTCGGCTTCGCACTGCAACTCATCGATCCCGACCTGGTGGACCATACCTACAACCGTCCCGCATCGCCCGGCATGAACGAGATCCGCCTCGGCATCGAAGTGAACGAATGGTCCAGGGCCCAGGCGATCTGGGTCTGGAACTCCTACCCGCAGGACATCAACTCCGGGATCCCGGCGCAGCGCACCCGCATCCCCGCCAGCGAGATCATCCACCTGTTCGATCCGGAGCGGACCAACCAGACGCGCGGCATCACCTGGATGAACTCGGTCATGATGTCCCTCAAGCACCTCGACGGCTTCATGGAGGCGAAGCTGGTCGCGGAGCGCACCGCGGCCTGCGCCTTCCCGCTCTTCGAGCGCACCGATATCGAGACCACCGACGAGAACCAGAAGGACTTCAAGATCGAACTGAACCCCGGCTCCGGCATATCCCTCCCGGCCGGCTTCAAGGTGTCGAACTGGAACCCGACGCCGCCCGGAGGCGCGGTCAAGGACTATGTCAAGGCGTGCCTCCGGTTCTTCGCCTCCGGGCTCAGCGTCTCCTACAACGCCCTGGCCAACGACCTGGAGGGGGTCAACTACTCCTCGCTCCGTTCCGGGCTCCTGATGGAGCGGGACAACTACCGCGTGCTCCAGCAGTGGTGGATCGGCATCTTCCTCCAGCCGGTCTACGAGTCGTGGCTCCAGTGCGCCATCCTCTCCAGCGCGCTGGTACTCGATTCCCGCGACCCCGCCAAGTTCAAGGCCGTCAAGTGGACCCCGCGCGGCTGGCTGTGGGTCGATCCGCTCAAGGACGTGAACGGCGCCGTGATCGCCATCGAGAACGAGCAGGAAGCCGCCGGGGCTTTCGAGAAGCCTGCGGACGCGGCCAAGGCGGCGAAACGCCTGCGCCTGACCGCGCTGGTCGAGAAGTTCGACGACGAAGAGTACGACGCGGACCGGGCGGAAGAGTTGATGAGACTTTATCGGGAGGACAACGAATGAAAGGCGACCCGCGCGTCATCACCGCATTGAACGCTCGGCTGGTCGAGGAGGCCACCGGCATCAACCAGTACAGCGCCAACATCGGCCTGCTCCGGAACTGGCAGTTCAACAAGCTCGCCGACTACGTGGCCGAGCGCAGGGCCGACGAACAGCGCCACTACGACATGGTCCAGGATCAGATCCTGTTCCTGGACGGCGTCCCGGTCTCCGGTCTCCTCAACCCGGTCCATCCGGGCACGAACGTCCCGGAGATGCTCATCTTCGATCACGCCACGGAACAGAAGTCCATCGACGGCTACAACTCAACCATCACCCTCTGCCTGGAGGTGGAGGACGAGATCACCGCCAACATCCTGCGCAGCATCATCAAGGACGAGGCTGACCATATCAACGACATCGAGGCGAGGCAGATGCAGATCAGCCAGACCGGCTTGGGCCAGTTCCTGGCCGTACAGATCGGAGGATGACCGTGGGAACCAAGGAAACAAAGTTCTGGAGCATCAAGAATCAGGGGATAGGTAGCGCCCAGGTCTTCATCTACGACCAGATCGGCGTGGACTGGTGGACAGGGGAGGGGATCGAGGCCAACAGCCTCTGCATGCAGATCGCGGCACTGAACGTCAACAGCATCGACGTGTACATCAGCAGCCCCGGCGGCTCGTTCCACGACGGGATGAAGATCTACAACACCCTCAAGCGCCATCCGGCCTTCGTCACGACCTTTAACGACAGCGAAGCGGCCTCCATCGCCAGCGTCCTCTTCCTGGCCGGGGACCGGCGAGTCGCCGCGCCGGGGTCCAACATGATGATCCACCTGCCGTCCGTCGAGCAGTGCTCCGGCACCGCGGACGACCTCAGGAAGGCCGCCGACTACCTGGACGTTATCCGCGACTCCCTTGTCGGCATCTACCGCGGCTGCTGCAGCATGACCGATGCGGAGATCCTTTCGGCCCTGGAGGCGGAGACCTACTACAGCGCCGAGCAGGCCCTTGAGATCGGCTTCGCCACCGAGATCGGGGAGCAGGCCAAGATCGCCGCGCTCAAACGCACGCTTGATCCCAAGGCCCTGGGCTACCGCAATCCTCCCCGCGTCCTCAACGCCGCCACGGTCAACGGCCCCGGCAAGGTCAACGCCCTTCACCTGGTCCAGGAAGGGAAAATTGATCGTGCAAGCGACTGGTCGTTCACCGCCGACGACGGCAACAAGATCCTCGGCGACCCCAAGGACTGGAACGAGTACGCCAAGTGGTTCCTGGGCACTGACGCGAGCGCGGCCAAGGAGACCAAGGCCTACTACAAATACCCCTTCGGCAAGGACGGCAAGGTCTTCCGTTCCGGCGTCATCGCCGCCAAGGAGAGGGCGGCCCAGCAGGGCGAGTCCGAGGTCGAGGCGGCCGCCGGTCACATCCTGGAGGAGATCGACAAGGGCAAGGACAAGGCGGAAAACCACAAAAAAACGGTGGTCCGCAACGGCGTGACCATCGAGATCGACCCGGACGATCCCAATGAAGACGATCCCGAAGAGCAGGACTGCTACAGCACCGGCCATGTCCCGGCAACCGAGTGCGCCGACTGCGGCGCCAGGGATAGCTGCATCAACCCATTGAACAGCGCGGCTTCGGCCGCTATTACCACGGCCTCAGCGGCCGGAAAGACGGAGGTACAAGTCATGACGCAACACGCCGCCCCGGCCGACGGGGCAACACCGAGGGATTTTAACAAAGAGGCCATGGAGATCATCACCATGTGCAAGACGTCCGGCTGCCTGGACAAGGCCCAGGAGTACATCGCCGCCAAGCTCACGCCCGAGCAGGCGGGCCTGAAGGTCCTGGACCTTTTCCACTCCGGGGCCATCGCCTCGCCGGCTGCCGAGGCCGCGCCGATCGTGGACCTGGGCAAGGCAGCGGGCCAGTTCTCCTACACCAAGGCCATCGCCATGATGGCGAACCAGCGGCTGAACAACGAGAAGCCGTCCGGCCTGGAATGGGAGGTCCACCAGGACCTGGCGAAAAAGGCGGGGAACCACTACACGGACCGGGGCGGCATCCTCATCCCGCAGCGCGTCACCAACTCCGGGGACTCGGGCCGCAACAATGCCGTTGCCCAGGCCACCATGGCGCTCCGTGGCGGCAACACCAACGAGGCCCTGCGGATCCTCAACACGGCCCTCACCTCCACCGGTTCCACCACCGGCGCAGCGGCAGTATTCCAGGAGTACGGAGAGTTCATCGACATCCTGCGCAACATGATGGTCGCCACCCGCATGGGCGCCCGCGTTCTGACCGGCCTCAAGGGACCGATCAACTTCCCGAAACAGACCGGCGCCTCGACCCTCTATTGGACCGGCGAGAACCCCGGCACCGACGTGACCCAGTCCAACACCACCTTCGGCACGGTCACCCTGTCGCCCAAGACCTGCCAGGCCCAGGGCGCCCTGTCCCGGCAGCTCATCATCGAGTCCACCCCCGATATCGAGGGGATCGTGAGGAACGACCTGGCCATGATCCACGCCCTCGGCTGGGACTACACCTCCCTCCACGGCACCGGCTCCAACAACCAGCCCACCGGCATCTACAACATGGCCAGCGTCAACGCCGTCGCCATGGGTGGCGTCCCAACCTACCCGAAGATCGTTTCCATGATCACCGCCGTGGCCACCTTCAACGCCCTGCTCGGCAAATGCGGCTTCGTCACCAACCCGCTCATGTCCGGGCTGCTCATGACCACTCTCAAGTTTCCCACCACCGCCAACGGCACCCCGATTTGGGAAGGGAAGCACGTGGAAGGCGTCATGGCCGGCTACGACGCCATCTCTTCCAACCAGATCCTTGCCAACATGGGCTCCGGCTCCAACGAGGTCGGGATGGTGTTCGGCAACTGGGACGACCTCATGATCGGCATGTGGGGCGCCCTGGAACTGCTCGTGGATCCGTACAGCCTGGCAGGACAGGGACTCCTGAAGATCACCTCGTTCCAGATGATCGACATCGCCAGCCGCCGTCCGCAGAGCTTCGCCAAAGCGACCGGCGCGACCGTTTCTTAAAACCGTGAAGAGTGAATCGTGAATCGTGAATGGTAAAGGCGTTAAAACCTTCACCATTCACCTTTCATGGTTTTCTACTATTCACCATTCACCTTTCACGTTTCACGGGGGTTACACCATGTCAGACCAACAAAAAATAAAGGCTCTTTGCGTCTACGGCTTCTGCCTCGGTCCCGGCCAGGGGGACGCTTTACCGGGCGATGTTATCGAGCTTTCCCCGGCAGTGTACGGCATCGAGCTGGACCTCGGCCGCATCAAGGACCTGCCGCCGGACAACAGCGCCATCCAGGCCCAGGCCATGGCCGAGGCCCGGCAGGAGCTGCTGGAGAAGATCGCCCTGGCCCCGGACGTCCAGGCGCTCGAACAGCTCCTCTCCGAAGACCCGGAGGTGGCCGC
>JBEKFJ010000269.1:0-3612 GCA_050013355.1 Oryzomonas sp. | reverse complement strand
ACACCGTAGAGGTCCACGGCCAGTTTTTTCTTGCCGGACGCCACCAAGCGCAGCACCTCGGCCACCACGAAACAGCCGGCTTTGTCGTCGAAGCCGCGCGAGGCGACCCGGTCGCCCGCCAAGCGGGTGAAGGCGCTCTCGAAGGTGACTGCATCCCCGACCCTGACCAGCTTCTGGGCCTCTTTTTTGTCCTTGGCGCCGATATCGATGTACTGGGAATCCAGCTTGACGACGGTCTCCCGGTCCTTGGCGTCCATCAGGTGGATCGGCTTCTTGCCGATCACGCCCGCCAGGGGTCCGGCCGCGGTATGGACATTGACCCGCTTGCCGGGGGTCAGATGGGCATCCACCCCGCCCACGGCGGCAAAGTAGAGATACCCCTTGTCGTCGATGTATTTGACCTGCAGGCCGATCTCGTCGGTATGCCCCACGATCATGACCCGCGTCAAGTCCTTCCCCTTGCCGGCGATGCGGGCGAACACGTTGCCCATCACGTCGGTGGTCACCTCGTCGCAGTAGGGGGCCACATAGTCGCGAAAGACCCGCTGGGCCGGCTGTTCATAGCCGGAAGGGCTGGGGGCGTCGAGAAGCTTTTCCAGAAATGCCAGTGATTCTTTACGCATGGTTCACACCTCGCTGATGTTGTAATTCAGGTCTGTTACGATAGAACCTCTAAAGCTTTGTTCTAAACATTCGACCATAACTTCCGCTGCCAAAAGGGAATCATTCGGCCTGACGGGGATTGACGCGCCTGACGGCCGCAGGCGCGTCAGGTTGCGCCTTTTCTGGCCGATCACGTCCGAGAGTCGCGAGGGATGGCAGGCGACCCTGAAGAGCGCATCGTGGGGCAGGAGCGCGGTGAGCTGCCGCAGCAGGTCGAAATACAGCTCCGAGCGCACCAATTGGCCAAGCGCCGGATGCCAGCAGCCGGCCAGCACCGTCGCACTGTTCAGCCCGTCACCCGCCTGGAGTCCGATGCGGATCACGTCGGTCCCGGCCAGCATGGCCTTGTGCAGGAGTTGCTTGCAGAGCGAAATGCCCTGGTCCAACTCCAGGGGGTGATAGTCGCCCGCCTGATAGCGCCGGGCCAGTTCCGTCCCTTGGAGCACCACCACCGGGTAGAGCCGCACAAAAGCGGCGCCGGCGGCGATGACCCGTTCCAGCGACCCGAACGCGCTCGCGGGCGTATCGCCCGGCAAGCCGGGCATCAACTGTGCCCCGGCAGCCAGCCCCTCCCCACTGATGCAGCGAAGTGCGGCCTCGGATGCGGCCGCGTCGTGTCCCCGGCCGCTCAACGCCAGTACGTTGTCATCCATGGACTGCACGCCAACCTCGATGACAGCGACCCCTTGGCCGGCCAGGCGCCGCACCGCGGCGCCATCCAGGCAATCCGGCCTGGTGGATACCCTGATCGACCTGACGACGCCGTTTTCCAGAAAAGGCCGGACCGGGGCCAGCAGTCCATCCTGCACCTGTTCCGGCAGGGCGGTAAAACTGCCGCCGAAATAAGCCACCTCCAGAGGGCGCCCGGCGGCCGAGCGCTGCCAGGAACCTATGACGGCCCGGATCTGCTGCCGGTCCGGCAGATTGCCGCGGGAACCGGAGATGGCGCGTTGGTCGCAGAAAACACAGGTATGGGGACATCCCTGGTGGCTGATGAAGAAAGGAACCATAACCGCTCCCACGTCAGTTGTCCCGGCCGGATGAAAACCATTCCAGCGCCTGTGCGGCAGCGGCCTGCTGGGCTATCTTCTTCGATCTCCCCTCCCCTTCGCCCGCCACGTTACCGTCCACCAGCAGTTGAAAGCGGAACAGCCGGTCATGGGGCGGACCGGATTCCTCGCTCAGCCGGTATTCCGGCGGCGGCAGCCCCCGTGCCGAGAGCAGTTCCTGCAACTCGCTCTTGGCATCGCGCCCCAGATCACGCTTATCCGGGGCGTCAAGCAGGCTGTCGAACAGGCGGGCAACCAGGTTGCGGGCCGCCTCCAGCCCGCCATCCCGGTAGATCGCCGCGATCAGCGCCTCAAGCACGTCCGACAGGATCGAATCCTTGCTGCGGCCGGCGGTCTGTTCCTCACCGCGTCCGAGGCGGATGAAGCCGCCCAGGTCAAGGGAACGGGCCAGGGCCGCCAGGGTCCCCTGCCCGGCCAGATGGGCCCTGGAGCGGGACAGGTTGCCCTCATCCCAGCCCGGAAAGCGGGAGTAGAGCATCTCGGCCAGCAACATGCCCAGCACCGCGTCCCCCAGGAATTCCAGGCGCTGGTAATCGTCGTCCCCGTCACCGTTGCACTCATGCTGCCAGGAGGGATGGGTCAATGCCCGGCATGCCAGGTTGCGGTCGTTGAAACGGTATGCCAGCCGCTCTTCCAGAAGGGTGTAATCAATCTCCACGTCTTACTCTCCTAATGCCGAAACCTGAATCCGTGACGCCTGAGCGGCGGAGCGAGCGACATGCCGGGGTCCGAACGCCGCCCAAAGTGTCATGCCGGCTCTGCTGCGAGTCCTCCGTCCAGACGGATATCCGGCCGACAATGCCAGGACAGAGGCATGCTAAGCGAGGGGAGCCGTTCAGGCGTCACGGATTCCGGTAAAACTATAGCCACGCCAAACGCTTTTGGCAACAGAAAGCATGGCCTCCGGTAATGCCCTGCAAGCGCAAGGAGAGAGGAATTCAGTTGCGAATTCGCGGCAACTCGCCTATAATTCAGTATTTGCAGTTAATCGGCAAGGGACGGACGTGGGCTATTTCATCACATTCGAAGGCATCGAAGGGTGCGGCAAAACCACCCAGATCAGGCTGCTGGCCAAGCGCTTGATGGCAGCGGGCCGGCGCGTCACGATGACGCGGGAGCCGGGAGGCTGCGCCATTGCCGACAAGATACGGGGCATCCTGCTGGACGCCGATAATCGCGCCATGCTGCCCCACACTGAACTCCTGCTCTACGCCGCCGCCCGGGCCCAGCATGTGGGCGAGGTCGTCAAACCAGCCTTGGACGAGGGAGGGGTGGTGTTGTGCGACCGTTTTACCGATGCCACCATCGCCTACCAGAGCAGCGGAAGGGGCATCGGCCGCGATACCGTCGACACCCTGAACAGCCTGGCGTGCGGGGGCGTACGTCCGGACCTGACCGTGCTGATCGATTGCGATCCGGTTCTGGGACTGGAGCGGGCGCGGCGAAGGATCGACGCAACCAGCGGCCCCCGCGAGGAGCGCTTTGAACTGGAGGCCCTGGCATTTCACCAGCGGGTCCGGGAGGGGTATCTGGCCCTGGCCGCCGGGGAGCCGCACCGTTTCCTGACTGTGAACGGCAGCGGTCCGGTTGAGCGGATCGCCGCCGACATCGCCCGCCAGGTGGACACACGCCTGGAGGAACATCGCCATGCCGTTCGCTGACATCATAGGGCATGAGCGAGTCGTCGAGGTGTTCCGCCGGGCGCTCCGCTCCGGGAAGACCTCCCATTCCTACCTGTTCGAGGGGCCGGCCGGCTGCGGACGCAAGACGACCGCCCGCGCCCTGGTGCAGGCCATCTTCTGCGCGGAGCACGGAGATGATGCCTGCGGCGCCTGCGCCCCATGCCGCAAGGTGGCGGCCGACTCCCATGCCGACATCC
>JBEKFJ010000268.1:0-3642 GCA_050013355.1 Oryzomonas sp. | reverse complement strand
TCTCTGTGGCAGAAGTGCAGTTTTTAATTTAACGGAGGCCTGCGCTGCAAGCCTTTGTTTCAGCACAATCCCGCGGAAATCCGGCGGTCGGTAGTCATGTCAAGGGGGCTGTCGGTCAGGCCCATGGGGCGATGGCAGGCGCCGCAGTAGGCGCCGGTGTTCAGCCGTCCCCAGAGCACGAGGTTTTCCGTGTCGCACCAGTCGCAACACCAGTAGTAATAGTCTTCGTCGAGGCGAATCGTCATGTCGGCCCTCCTTTGGACGTGGCAAAGACGTCTGAAACCGGTATGAGTCTTTTATGATATAAAATACCGCACGATTGTTACAGATGGATGGAGACACCATTAAATGTATGCAATTTTACGGCATGGCCGCAAGGCGGGGTCGGGTCGAAACTGAGAGCGGGGGCTTGCGGAGTGTTATCCAAGGGGAGTACAATATATCATGGGTATAAGAAAGGAAAGGGGGGAGAAGGCATGGAAACGAACCAATACGATCGTGTATGCAATTGGACCGAGCGGCGGGAAGAACACATTCCCCTCCGCAACCTGAAAAGCGGGCAGATAGGATACTCGTTCGGCTGCACCTACGAAGGTGAAACCGTTCAGGTTCGGCTCGAAAACGGGGAGTTGGATTCATGGGAGCGCAAGGATTGCGCCGAGGTTACCACACATTGAACTAATGCAACCACAAAGTGAGTCTCATCACAAAGGGCCTGCCGGAGAACGCAGGCCCTTTTTACGGTCGAAGCCTTCTCGGCTTATGCGATGAGGAGCGCACATTCATCCCAAAACCCTCACCGCGGATGTGGTCATTTTGAAGACAGGCGAGAGGCCAGCGTAGGTGGCCTTGCACCTGATCGTGCCATCCGCCGGAGCGCCCGGTAGCATCCCAAGGGCGTGCAGTCGAAGGTCAGCACCGGCCGGCCGAGGCGCCTTTGCAACTCCTCCAGCGACACGTCATCCAGGAACAGCCCTTCCCCCTCCTTGAGCATCACGTCCGGCACCAGGAGCCCTGCGCCGATCTCCCGTCCTTCAAGCGCGGCAATGATGTCGTTGCCCGCCACCAAGCCGCTGACCGTCACGCTTTCGCCGAACAGGCGGTTTTTCACCGCCACAGGCACGAGTTCCGCCCCGGTTCGCTCCCCCAGCCGAGCAAGAAATGCCCCCACGAACCCCATGGCCGAAGCGCCGGTCACTACCGTGAGCCGCACACCCCCCACCGGCCGGGCCGTCCGGAGCACCCGTGCGGCATCGTGCTGGAAAAGCGGCACCATGCCGACCCCGTTCTCGATCTGGGGCAGGTCGCCGTACTCCCGAAGGGGCGGAAAGGGGAGGTCGGCCTTGAGGTACAACTCGTCGGCGAGGAACAGGAACGGCTCACCCAGGCGCTTCTTCAGGGCTCTGGCCCGCGGTCCCCATGTGGTGACGAAGGCTCGCGCATAGTCATTATCCACCGGCTTGAGCTGCGGCAGGCGCCCGCGGTGGCGAGTCAGGCCCAGAGGCACCACGGCCAGGGATTGCACCGCCGGGTAGAGCCCTGAAAGGTCGTCGACGGTCCGCTCCAGCTCAAGACCATCGTTGAGGCCGGGGCAGAGGACCACCTGCGTGTGCATCCGGATGCGAGCTGCGGCCAGGTCCCGCAGTTGATCGAGGATGGGGGGAATGCCCTGCCGACCCAGCAATTGTTCCCGCAACGCCGGATTGGTGGCATGGACCGAGATGTACAGCGGAGAGAGGCGCTGGTCGATGATGCGGGCCAGTTCGGCGGCCTTCATGTTGGCCAGGGTGACGTAATTGCCGTTGAGGAAGGAGAGGCGGTAGTCCTCGTCCTTGACGTAGAGCGGCTTGCGCAGCCCCCTGGGGAGTTGGTGGACAAAGCAGAAAACACAGTTGTTGCGGCACCGGGCCGGTTCCGGCGCAGGGAAGGTCAGTCCCAGCGGCTCTCCCGGCTCCCGCTCGATCTCCAGTTCCCAGATCTCGCCGTCCGGCTTGGCGACCTCCAGCAGCAGTTCGTTATCGGCTGCGGTGTGGTAGCTGTAATCGATGATGTCCCGCAGGGGATGATGGTTGACGGCCAGCAGCCGGTCCCCCGGCTCCACTCCCATCTCCTCGCCAATGGAGCCGGGCGTGACCGCTTCGACGGTGAGCCCGCTCATCATTGCCCCCGGTAGAAGTCGGACTCGCGGTACCAGGCCGCCAGCGAGCGCAGGAAGACCTGCAGCACGGCGGTGGCCGGCACGGCCAGCAGCATCCCCATGATGCCGAACATCTGGCCGCCGATCAGGAGCGCAATGATGGCCACCAGCGGATGCAGGCCGACCGTATCCCCCACCACCTTGGGGGTGATGACCATCGCCTCCAGGGTCTGGACCAGGCAGAACCATCCCAGACAGAGCAGGGGATGGAGCATGTCGTGGAATTTGAGCAGCGCCATGACGACCGACAGGCAGATGCCGATGATGGTGCCTACGTAGGGGATGATGAAGGTGATGCCGGCCAGGGTGCCGATGGCTATGGCCAGATCGATGCCGATGAAATACAGACCGATGCTGTAGAGCACCGCCAGGATGGCGCAGACCAAGAGCTGGCCGCGGATGAACCCGATCAGCACCGCATCGATTTCCCCGAGTTTCTCGTTGTAAACACCGTGGTAGCGCACGGGGATGAACGACAGGACGAACTCCTTCAACCGGGGCAGGTCGGCCAGCAGGTAGAAGAGATAGACCGGGATGATGAAGTAGCCCAAAAAGGCCAGGATAAAGGCGATTGTCGAGGAAAACGCCTCCCGGAGGAGGTTCAGAAGCGGCTTGACAATGTCCGGCGCAGCGTTTCGAGCCTGGGCAAGGAGTTCATCCAGACGCAGTGCAAGTTTGTCCGGGGTCTCGATCCCCAGGTACGATTTGACCGCCACAGGGGTGACCTCGTAGAGATGGCGGGCGTACGCGGGCAGGTTGAGCTGCATGCTGGAGAATTCACTGCCGAGGGAAACCACGAAGAAGACTGAGATGCCGGCGCAGATCATCACTGCTGCGGTGAAGACGATCAGTACGCTGGGGATGCGCCCCACCCCTTTCCGCTCCAGGAAAACCACCGCAGGGTTGAGCACGTAGGCCAGGGCAAAGGCAATGAACAGTTGCAGGAATACGGCAGACGAGAAATAGAGGACGGCTGTCGCCAGGGCCACCAGCAGCAGGGCGGTTGCGAGAAGGATCTTTGTGCTTTTGTTCATGAGGGCTTGGTTCGGGATACCGCCTCCGGGGCCGTGACGACCCGAAGGCGGTTGAACGGGTTATTGATGCAGCCGGAACGCGCCGTCAGCCGATGTGATGGTGGAGATGGCGTGCTTGTAGATCAGGATGTCGCCGTTGAAGTCCAGCAGCACGGAGAAGTTGTCGAACGACTTGATGTGGCCTTCCAGCTTATCGCCCGACATCATGGTCACAACCACTCGGACACGCTCCTTGCGGGCCTGATTGAGATACTGGTCCTGAATGTTGAAAGGTGCTTTTGCCATGAGGGGCGTTCCTCCCGTTATCCAAAAAATTCAATAGCATGCTCTAAAATAGTACCAAACTTTCCAGGATATTCAAACCATAATATATCCGGGTCGGCATTGAACCACGTCAATTGGCGTTTGGCA
>JBEKFJ010000267.1:0-3660 GCA_050013355.1 Oryzomonas sp. | reverse complement strand
AGGACGAGGAAGAATGCCGCTTCGAGGTTGTCCGCGCCCACGAGCGCAAGGCCATCCCGCGGGTCATCTCCCGCGCCGGCACCAGCCAGGGCTATTCCTATGAATCGCTTTCCTTCCGTAAACAGAGCAAGAAGATGGAACCATTTCTTCTTACTGTCTCGGAGAAGGCGCTTGAGGAAAATACCTACAGTCACGACGGCGAGGAGTTCCTTTTCGTCATGAAGGGCACGGCCGACCTGCTGCTGGATGACCGAAGGATCACCCTCCATGAGGGGGATTGCGTCTACTTTGATTCCGCCCTGAAACATCGCCTGCTTTCCAGGGACGGGGGCGAGGTCAAGGTGCTGGCCGTCGTGACGAGATAGTTTTCAATTCGGAAAGGGTTCTTTTCCGCCCATGCTGCGTCAGTCTTCGGGCTTGCTTGTGCGGCGTACCGATGTACGCCTCCGCGCAATCACTCGACTTCCTGGCCTGGACGAAAAATTCCGCCTTTCCGAATCGAAAACTGCTCATATCACATCTGGAGTTTCCAGATGGAATCGAGATAGTTTCTCACCAGTGTGCCGAATAGAAGCCTGACACTGCTAAAAAATCCCCTGTATCGGAAGGATAGCGGAGATGTCCAAGAGAGCGATCAAGCCGTCACTGCAAAACCCCTTTGCCCCGCCTGAGGTTGTCAAGTTCACGATTCCCGGAGAGATCCCCGGCAAGACCGGCGGTTATGAAGAGGTGATGAAGGAAGGCCACGACCTGATCCATCGCCCCATCAGATCGGTCAGCATCGACCAGATCGAAAAACAACACTTTAAAAAGCGGATGACCGTATGGGAAAGGATCCGCGTCCTTACCGAGCATGAGCCCAATATTCTGTTCCAGAACTGGGGCAAGAATCTCGACGGCGCTTCCCTGGTCACCGGAATCCTCAATATCCACGGCCGGGATGTGGCCATCTACGGCCACGACTTTACGGTCCGGGCAGGCTCCATCGACGCCACCAACGGCAATAAGCTGGCCCGCCTGTTCTATATGGCCGGCGAAAAAGGGATTCCGTTGATCGGCATGAACGACAGCGCCGGCGCCTATGTGCCTGCGGGGGTCGGCGGACTGGACGGCTATGCAGAGGCATTTACGGCACTTAGAAAGATCAGCGGGGTCGTCCCCAGCATCATGTGCATGTTCGGCTTCAATGCCGGCGGCGGCAGCTACCTCCCCCGCCAGGGAAGCTTCGTGATTCAGCCCAATGACACGTTCTTCGGCCTGACCGGTCCCGGGGTCGTCAAGTCGGTGCTGGGGGAGGACGTGACCCCTGAAGAGCTTGGCGGACCCAAGGTTCACGGCCTGTCGGGAGTTGCCGACCTCACTGTCGAGGACGAGGTGGGAGCCCTGAGGACTGCGCTCCAGTTGCTGAACTACCTGCCCGACAACAACAGCGTCCTGGCGCCTTTCCAGCAGACGAGCGACCCCCTTGAACGAAAGACCTGGGAGATAAACACGCTCCTGAAAAAGGCCTTCAACTCGCCCACCGGTTTCAACACGCCCTTTGACGTGTCGATCATGATCCAGCAGATCTGCGACCATGGGGACTATTTCGAGATGCAGCGGGATCGGGCGCGTAATGCCATCACCGCATTTGGCCGCCTGGGGGGAAACGTGGTCGGCTTTGTGGCCAACAACAGCGCCGTGGCATCCGGCCAGATTGACGTGGACGCGGCCTATAAGATCGCCCGATTCAACCGTTTCTGCAACATCTACAACATCCCGCTGATCTTCATGGAGGATACCACCGGTTTCCTGCCGGGGCGTGAGCAGGAGGCCCGCGGTATCGTCCAGGCCGGCCGCGCCATGCTGGACTCCATCGTCGATATCAGGACGCCGCGTATCCTGCTGATCATTCGCAACGCTTACGGCGGCGCCTATGCCTCCTACAACAACTATCCCACCGGCGCCGACCTGGTTCTGGCGCTGCCGACCACCCGCCTGGCGGTCATGGGGCCGGCCGGCAAAGAGTTCGTCTACAAGGATGAACTCCGCAAGGTGCGCAACGCAGTGGCCGAGCAGGTGAAGAAGGGGACCCAGGAGCGGGCCGCAGCCGGAATGGAGCCCGGCGAGGCCAAGAAAGAGGCCGAAAAGGAGGCAACCGAGTGGTTGAAAACGCGCGAGGCGGAACTCAACCTCCGGTATGAAAAGGAGTTGATGAACCCCAAAGAGGCGCTCAGCCTGGGCTCCATCTCCTCGATCGTGATGCCCACCGACCTGCGCAAGGTGCTTGGCGAGAACCTGAACTTCCTCCTCCGCCATTACAAGCCTTCTACGATGCAGGCGGTGCAGCGCGAGTTCTACTAATCGATTTTACGACGAGATTGGAGATAGAGACCCATGCCACATGCTTCCGACTACTACCTGAACAACCCCCTGATACACCGGGACCGTCGCCTGGGCACGTCCGCTTCCGAGTGGGTGCGCTCCTTTTCCTGCGAGGACCTGAAACCGCTCATCGTCTGCCGCGGCCCGATCCGGAAGGAAGCGATGGATGTCTACCGGGAGATGGGCATCACCCATTACGGCATCCTGCTCTCCGAAAAGGATTCCATCGTCTATCCCAATGCCCTGGCCCCGGAACTGCGCCAGTTGACCGATTCCAACCGTGTGCACCGCGTGCCCGACTATACCGGCGCCAGCAAGGAAGAGCGTGTGGAGCGCATCCACCAGATCATCAAGATGGCCAAGGACAACGGTTACGACTCGATCTTCGCCGGGTACGGCTTCATGGCCGAGGATGAGGAATTCGTCGCCGCAATCGAGAAGGCCGGCCTCTCGTTCATCGGCCCCTGCGCAAACACCCAGGCCCGGGCCGGCAAGAAGGACGAAGCCAAGCGGACCGCCCTTTCGGTGAATGTCAGCGTTACCCCCGGTGTCAACAACGTAACGTCCCTGACTCTGCTCAAGAAACACCCCACCCGCGAAAAACTCCTGGCGCTGGTCAAGGCCGAGGGACTTGCCTGTGATGCCAAGGTCCTCAAGGACGCCAAGCTGCCGCTTGAAGAATTGGCCGACCATGTCCTGATGGTATCCTACGCAGAGGGGATTGACCTCTTCTCCATCGAGGAGTTGTGTAGCCAGGTCCAGAGCGAGGTGGCTGAACTGTTCCGTAAGTACCCCCGCAACCGTTTCCGCTTGAAGGCCATAGGCGGCGGCGGCGGCAAGGGGCAGCGGATCGTCGGCGCATCGCTTCTGGCGGCAAAAAACGCCGACGAAAAGATGATCGCCAAGGCAGCCGCAGAGGCGCCGGCCATGGTCCGGGAGATCCTCAACGAGGTCAAGGCCAACGGCGTCGGCGACAACAAGAATGTCCTGATCGAACTCAACATCGAGCAGACCCGCCACAATGAGATCCAGCTTCTGGGCAACGGCGAGTGGTGCATCTCGCTCGGCGGGCGCGATTGTTCCCTGCAGATGCATGAACAAAAACTACTGGAGGTTTCCGTTACCCAGGAGGGCCTGACCGAGGCCATCGCCCAGGCAAAGGCAGGGGGCAGGAAGGAAGAGGTCAAGGCACTGGAGAGCGATCTGAATGTGCTCAAACGGATGGAGGAGGAGTCCGCCCGCTTCGGCCAGGCGGTCGGCCTGGATTCCGCCTCGACCTTCGAGTGCATCGTTGAC
>JBEKFJ010000266.1:0-3663 GCA_050013355.1 Oryzomonas sp. | reverse complement strand
CCCAGATTCATCCGACCTGCATCCCGCAGGCTGGAGAATATCAGTCTAAACTGACCCTAATGTCAGAGTCACTGCGTAATGATGGTCGTATCTGGGTTCCTAAGAATAAGGAAGATGTTGGCAAGCTTCCTAATCAGATAGCAGAGGCTGATCGCGACTATTATCTGGAACGTAAGTATCCATCCTTCGGCAATCTGGCCCCCCGTGACATTTCCTCCCGTTCTGCCAAGGAACAGTGCGATGCCGGTCTTGGTGTCGGTCCTGGCGGTCGTGGTGTCTACCTTGATTTTGCCGATTCGATCAAGCGTCTTAGCGAAGACACCATTCGCGAACGTTACGGCAACCTGTTCGAGATGTATGAGAAGATCACCGATGAGAATGGTTACAAGCGGCCGATGCGTATCTATCCTGCGCCGCACTATGCCATGGGCGGTCTGTGGGTTGACTACAATCTGATGAGCAATATTCCCGGTCTGTTTGTTCTGGGCGAAGCCAATTTCTCGGTTCACGGCGCAAACCGTCTGGGCGCCTCTGCTCTTATGCAGGGTCTCTCCGATGGCTACTTCGTTATTCCGTACACCATTGGCGGTTATCTGACTACCGTCAAGCCTGGTGCGGTCAAGACGGATCATGCCGAGTTCAAGAAGTCGATCGAGGATGTCAATGCCTCAACCAAGAAACTCCTCTCCATCAAGGGCAAGCGGACCGTCACCGACTTCCACCGTGAACTGGGCAAGGTCATGTGGAACGATGTCGGGATGGCCCGTTCCAAAGAGAGCCTGACCAATGCCATTAAACAGATTCCCAAGATTCGTGAGGAGTTCTGGAATAACGTTAAGGTCGGCGGGACCGGTTCCGAACTCAACCAGCAACTGGAAAATGCCGGTCGAGTGGCTGACTTCCTTGAATTCGGCGAGTTGCTGGCGCGCGATGCGCTGCATCGCGAAGAGTCCTGTGGCGGGCATTTCAGGGTTGAACATCAGTTGCCCGATGGCGAGGCCAAACGTAACGACGCCGACTTCTCCTATGTCGGTGCATGGGAGTTCAAGGGTAACGACAAGGAACCTGAACTGCACAAGGAACCTCTGAAATTCGAGACTATCCATCTCGCCGTAAGGAGCTACAAATAATGAGCGATCACAAGACCATGACACTGACACTGATCGTGTGGCGCCAGAAAAATGCCAGCGATCCCGGCAAATTCGAAACCTATACCGCCAAGAACATCACCGATCACCACTCCTTTCTGGAGATGCTCGATTGCGTCAACGAGGACCTGATCCTTGAGGGCAAGGAGCCGATCGTGTTTGACCACGACTGCCGCGAGGGGATCTGCGGCATGTGCTCCCAAGTGATTAACGGCGCACCCCACGGAGGCCAGGAACGCACCACCGTCTGCCAACTCCACATGCGCAAGTTCAAGGACGGCGACACCATCTACATTGAGCCCTGGAGGGCGCGCGCCTTCCCGATCGTCAAGGACTTGGTCGTTGACCGCACGGCCTTGGATACGATCATCCAGGCCGGCGGCTATACCTCCTGTCATACCGGCGGTGTGCCGGACGCTAATTCTATTCTGATTCCTAAACCGATAGCAGAAGAGGCAACAGATGCCGCCGAATGCGTCGGTTGCGGGGCCTGCGTGGCCGGTTGCCCCAACGGTGCCGCCATGCTGTTCACCGGCGCCAAGGTTTCCCAACTGGCGATCCTGCCCCAGGGCAAGGCAGAGGCTGCCGCTCGCGTCATGGCCATGACCACGGCCATGACCGAATGCGGTTTCGGCAACTGCACCAATCATTACGAGTGCCAGGCCGCCTGTCCCAAGGGGATCAACGTCAAGTTCATCGCCCGCATGAACCGCGAGTTCCTCAAGGCGCAGTTCGCCTAATTCTGATATGTTTTAAGCCGTTATGTGTTACAATCGGGGTACCCTGCGGGGTGCCCCGATTTTTTTGTCGAACACGAGGTCATTCATTGGATTTCAGTTTCATTCACCTGCGTTTTACCATTCATACCAGCGACATCTCCTCTCTGGTTTCGTATCTGTACCGCAGCGGCCCGGACTTTGCCGAAGCGTTCAGGCGCCTTGTCTGCCGCAGGAATTCCTCCGAATGTTCCAATGGCGCCGGATGTACCGACTGTCCCTATCGAGTTTTGTTCAGCCAGCAACTCGGCGCCGATCCGTCCGCGGTGAGGTGCCATCAAAAACCCCCCTTACCGTTTATTTTTTCTTTTCCCGCCTACGGCGCCGCCTCAAAACAGGCGAACGGCTTCACCTGCACGCTCGTCCTGGTGGGAAAGGCGTTCAATCATACAACGGTATTCATCAGTGCTTTTCGTACCCTGCTCGCAAAGGGTCACAAGGCCGGGCAATTCGCTGAAGCAGCGGTCTCCCTGGTGGAATCGCTGGATTTTCACGGTAATCCAACTACTATAGCTCCAGGAGAGGCAGCGCCGGACACGGGAAGACTGGTCACGCTCGACGCCCAGGGTGTTGTCGATAGCCGTTGCCGGCCAACCGATGCCGTGGGGGTCACCTTCATAACCCCGCTGAAGCTGGCAAAAACCGGCAGGATCATGTGCTCGTTCGATGCCGGGCAGTTCGTCCGTTCGTTGATGCGCAGGGTTTCCGCCCTTACCTACTATTATTGCGGCTACGAGATGCGGGATGACTTCCGGGAGTATGCTCATGCCGCCAACCGTATAGAGCTTTTGGAAGACAATTTTTTTTACGCCGACTCCGGTCGCCGATCCCCGGCACTGTCCGGCGTCATGGGGGATGGCGTCCTGAACGGTGATTTTAACGATCTCATGCCGTTTCTGGCGCTGGGGGAGTATCTTCATCTGGGCAAGGGCGCCTCCTACGGGATGGGACAGTACCGGTTGGCTTGGTGAACCAGTGTCCCGTTGTTCATACACGTAATTCCGGCTCTTAAGGCCTTTGCCGTCGTTGCGGCTCCTTGATGTAGACCCTGCTACACTTACGTCGCCGCGACTCGGCACCAGCCAAAATATCTCGGAATTACTTCCCACGACCAACCGCACGGGACACTGGCGCGGTTTTGACTCGTAACTTTGTACGCCGCTCGGTATAATTGACGAAAAAATATAATTACTGTATTTTAAAAATCTTGGAGAAATGTGGCAAAACAAGCTGTACATACCGTGTCAATTGACCTCGAAGACTGGTTTCACGTCTGCGGTCTCAAACAACAGCCGCATATCCCGCCGGATGCCTGGCGTATACGGTGGGCCACGGAAGTATTGCTTGCCCTGTTCGCAGAGTTCGGGGTAAAAACAACCTTTTTTGTCCTTGGCAGTGTGGCTGAGGCTGACCCGGAATTGGTGCACAGCATTTACCGGCAGGGACACGAGATCGCTTCCCACGGTTATTCCCATCGTCTGGTTCATGAACTCAGCCCTGGACAGTTCAATGAAGAATTGCACAAGACCGAGGACGCCATCATGGGGATCACCGGCAGCCGGCCGGTCGGATTTCGTGCTCCCCAGTGGTCGGTAACAGCCCATACCCCCTGGTTTGATGAGATCCTGGCGCAACGCGGCTATCTGTACGACTCCAGCCGCAACCCACTCCCCTTTGTGGGGGACAGGAACGCTGCCCGCCATCCGTATCGGATACTGACGGCGCACGGGGCGTTATGG
>JBEKFJ010000265.1:0-3669 GCA_050013355.1 Oryzomonas sp. | reverse complement strand
GATGGCCGACTTCCGCCGCCAGGCGGACGAGGCGCCCAAGGGGATGGGAACCTTCGAAGACCTGCTGCGGGCCAAGACCCAAAGGAACAAGAAGTAACTCTTCAAGGTTTAATGTCCAAGGTTCAAGGTTCAACGTTGAAACGAACGCCGTATGATCTTTGCGGCTTCATGTTGCAACACCCCCGCCCATAACCGCAGGCGCATCAGGGCAAGGACAATGGATATGTTATTCCAACTTCAAATCAAAGATGCATTCAAGGCGGCGAGGATTGAGGCGACGAAGGCATACTAAACAGTATGTTGAGGAGCCTAAGACGAGCCAACAAAGAAGGCGCTTTGATTTGGAAATGGAATTACATCGCCTTGATGCGTCTGCGATGACAGCAAAAAGCCCGCGATAAACTTTCCCGATTACCACTCATCCCCGCTGGATCAGCTAAATTGCCTCTTATTTCGCAGCAGTGGAGGCGAGCGTCTTCACATAGGCGACAAGCGAAGTCAGGTCGGGGGAGCCGGAAGCAAGGGCGTTTCCCTTGAGCACATTCACGATGCACCGGTTTACCATCAGCTCAAGCTGTTTCTGGTCATAGCCCGCAGCCTCTTCCAGCTTCTTCCCCCCTGCATGACAACTGGCGCAGCTTTTGCCGTTTGTTCCCAGGGCCGTGCTGTAGAACAGCTCCTTGCCCCGCTCAGGGGAAGGCTGGCCAGCCGCCATCGCCAGACTCGCCGAAACTGCCAACATGGTGAGAATTGCCGTCAACATCTTCATGGAGTTCCTCCTTGCATGAAATGGATACGTTCTCATGAGATTCTACCTTGGAAGTAAGGTTTGTCGAATCGCGTTTCAACAACCAGTTAATTCTCACCTGACCTGCTTCACCCAATACCCGCTACTCATCTCCTGAATGGCCACTGCGCCCGCCCCTTGGCGATACCTTTCCGCCCGCCGGCGCCGGCGAAACAGGCGCTTTGACGACCGGGGGCGGAGTCGGAGTCGCCGGTGCGGCCTGCGGTGCGCCATTCTGGGGCGTGGATGCGCTTCCGGGCTCAACCGCCTCTAAATGCAGGGGCTTTGCCTTGGCCTTGTATCTCTCTGGGATCTCGTACTCCTTGTTGGTGTAGTGGGCTATTCCCCGCACATCGGTCCAGGTGTAAACATCGGCATGAACACCGGATGCCTGCATCAGCAATATGACCACCAGCAATCGTTTCATGGCCTGCTCCCTCTCGTTACGTACCCACTTATACCGGATCAATAGCCCATCCTGAGGTTGATCACCACGACGTAAGCCGTCCATCCAAACACACCCACCGTCACACCGGCGCACGCCAGGGCCACAAGCCTATGGAAGGCGTTCTCCCTATTCCGCTCCTCATACCCCAGGATCATTCCCAGGATGGCCCCGCCCACAATGCCGCCGCCATGAGCCCAGTTGTTGATGCCGGGCATGATGAAGCCGAACAGCGCCAGACCGATTACCCAGCCTCTTACCTCGCTGAAGACCATGGCGCCGTAAACGCCGCCGCGGCTGCGGCCATAGTAGAGCAGAGCGCCGATCAGGCTGCAAACGGCACCCGAGGCGCCGATGGTGAAGCCGATCCCCGCCAGGTAGGATATCAGGTAGCCGAAAACGCCCCCCAGGGTATAGATGGTGAACATGCGGCTTGGGCCGTACTCCTGGTTGACCCAGGGGGCTATCTGGCGCAACGCCATCAGGTTGAAGACCAGGTGCAGGATGCCGCCATGCAGGTAGTTGGCGGTGAGCAGCGTCCAGTACCAGCCACTGTTGATGGGCACCGTTCCTGTCGCCCCCAACAGTCTCAGGCTCATCTGGCCCGGGCTGAGGATGGCCAGAGGACCGGCGGCGCTCCCCCGCCCCATGCTGAGGAGAATGGAAAATGCATAGACGATGATGTTGACGGTGATGATGGCCTTGACCAGCCAGGCCCCGTCGACCCCGCCCCGGGTCCAGGCCGTGGGGCGCCACCAGGCGCTGGAGCGTTGCGCCCCGCACCAGGAGCAGGTGGATTCCTCGCTGCCGATCAGTTGCCGGCAGCGAGGGCACAGCATTGCTTTTTGCGTCATTATGGTCGCTCCATCGATGATGTCATTTCCTTGTTGTGACCGTCATAGCGCCCCCAGCACCTTCAACAGATGGGGCACCATCTGCTTTTTGCGCGACATGACCCCCTTCAGCTCGTACAGACGTGGTTCCAACTGGGGATACCCCATGATATGGGCCAGTTCGTTCTTCCCCTCCACCAAAAAAAGCGTGTTTTCGGTGTAGATGTCCGTCACCATCAACCCCGCCATGTGCAGCCCTTCATCGTCCTTGACCTGTTTGAGCACTTGGCGCAGGTCTTCCTTGAGCCCGTAGAACTCGTCGAAACCGACCACCTCCACCTGTCCGACGCCGAAGAGGGTATCATGGGCCGAGAAGTGCTTGAAATCGGCGCGAACGGCCTTCTCCAACGATGCATAGGCCTTGAACCCGCTGCACGACGAGAATATGTCCCTGCCGAAGGCTAGGTGATCCAAGCCGGCCCGCTCTTCCAGCCAGGCTACCATTTCCCGGTCCCGGTCGGTGGTGGTGGGTGACTTGAGGATAACCGTGTCAGACATGATGCCGGCCAGCATTAAGGCGGCGATGCACGCTTCCGGTTCCACTCCCCGCTCCCGGTAGAGGGTAGCAACCACCGTGCAGGTACTCCCCACGGGCGCCGTCATGAACGTGATCGGCTGGTTGCTGGGAGGGTTGCCCAACTTGTGATGGTCGATCACCTCCAGGATCTCTACCGTCTCGGCCCCCGGAACGGCCTGCCCCAGCTCGTTGTGGTCCACCAGGATCAGGGCATGGGGAAAAGAGGCTAATAGCGACGACTTGGTGGCAACCCCGGCGATGGAGCCGTCCTCTTCTACGGCCACCACCGCAGGTTCACCCGAGTGGAGCAGCTTGAGGCGCAGATGCTCCAGCGGCTCGCCTACGCCGATCTTTTCAAATCCCGGTTCGATGAAACAGGAGAGCGGGGTGGAGAGCCGGGCCAGCCAAGCGGCCGTGGCAGTATCGTGGGGCGTGGAAAGGATCGTGACGCCGGCCTCCCGGCCCCTGGCCACCAGATCCTCCCTGACCGGCAGGCCGCCGGTCACCACGAGGATCCGCACCCCCTTGTCGATAGCGGCCTGCTGAATGGAGGGGCGGTCGCCGGTCATGACCAGCATGGTCGCCGGATCATAGCCGGCAATCCTGGAAAGAAAGGAATCCTCCACCATGGCGCCGATGAAGAGATGGAGGTGTTCCAGTTCGTCCGACGGGGCGCCGCACAGAAAGGTCGCGTCCAGGCAGCCTGCCAGGGTGCCGAGCGAGCAGTCCACCCCCCGCTTGCGGTCCGACCCGGCCACCAAGTATTTTTCCGACAGCTTGAGCAGTGAGACGAGGCCGATGGGCACATCCCCCCCATCCACTACCGGCAGCACCCGGATACTGTGGCGGTGGAACAGTTCCAGGGCCTCCTTGAGCGACGCTCCCGCCCGGACGGTGACCGGCTGGCGCGTGATGACATCGTGCACCTTGGGGTGGATATCGGCCAGATAGACCGGCAATGGGATGCCGAGACGACCGAGGATATAGAGGGTCTGCGGGTTGGGCGATCCTGCCATGGCAGCCAGGA
>JBEKFJ010000264.1:0-3673 GCA_050013355.1 Oryzomonas sp. | reverse complement strand
GACCGCCCATACCACCTGCGTCGTCATGGTACCGGGGCTGGGAGACGATATCCAGGCCATCAAGGCCGGCATCCTTGAGATCGGCGACGTCTTTGTGGTCAACAAGTCGGACCGTGACGGCGCCGACCGCACCGCTCGGGAATTGACCACCATGCTGGAGATGCGCAATGCCCCGGAAGGAAGCTGGCACCCCCAGGTCATAAAGACCGAGGCCCAGCGCGGCGTCGGCATGGACGAGCTGTCGGGCGAGATCCTGGCCCATCGTGATTTTCTCTTTACCAGCGGCCTGATCGCCGGGTTTGTCCGGGAGCGCAACCAACGGCATTTCCTGGATATCCTGCGCGACGGCCTTTACCGACATGCCATGGAGTTCATGGAGCGTGACGGGATGCTTGAGAAGGTCGTGGACGGCATGGGCGACAACACCCTCGACCCTTATTCGGCGGCCGAGGCCGTGATCTCGCGCATGCAGAGGGGCGTGGCCGGTCCATGAGACACCTGTGCCGCCAGGAGAGCGCGGGCGGGTTTGCCGCAGCCGTCGATCCCCGTATCCGGTTCTTGGCCGCCGGGCTGCTGCTGGCGCTGGTCGTCAGTTCCTCCGGCGCACTTTTTCCCTGGGGCGTGGCGGCATTCTGCCTGCCGGTGGCCCTGCTGCACGGCATGAGGCTGCGGACGCTCGTGCTGCGCCTACTGCAGCCCCTGCTCATCGCTGTGGTGGTCCTTGTCCTGAAGTCGTTCATTGGGCCGGGGAACTCAGTCGAGCTTTTCAGGCTCGGTTCCCTTAACGCCGGCTTTCATGCCGGGGGTTTCCGGGACGGCGTGCTGATCGCTTCCCGCATCATGGGGGCGGTGTCGGTAGCGGTGCTGCTCGGCCAGGTGGCGACCTTTACCGAAACCATGGCTGCCCTGGCATGGCTGCGGGTTCCCCGCGCCCTGGTGGAGGTGACCCTGTTCGCCTGGCGCTCGCTGTTCATGCTGTACGACGACGCCGCCACGGTCTACACTGCCCAGAAAAACCGTCTCGGTTACTGCGGCCTGCGCCGCGGCCTCCGGTCGTTCGGCACCATGACCGGCATGCTGGTCATCCGCGCCTTTGACAACAGCGATGCCATGACCACGGCCATGACGCAACGGGGCTATGACGGTACGCTGCCGTTTTTGCGCAAGGCCCGGCCCAGCATGGCCCAGTTGGCCGGACTGGCCGTTTTTGCCGCCGTGGCTACCGCCGCATGGAGTGTGCAGAATTGGCCGCGATGACCGTCCCGCGCCTTTCCGCACAGATCGCCTCGTTCTGCTATCCCGACGGCACTGTTGCCCTGAGCGGTATCAGACTTGAGGTCATGCAGGGGGAATTCTGCGGCATCCTCGGCTCCAACGGCTCCGGCAAGACCACCCTGCTCAAGGTGCTGGACGGCATCGTCAAGGAGTTCAACGGCACGGTGCTCTTGGACGGGGAGGAGATCCGGCGGCTTTCGCCCCGTGCGATCTACGGCAAGATGGGCCTGGTGTTCCAGAACCCGGACGACCAGCTTTTTGCCCATTCGGTGTACGAGGATGTAGCCTTTGGACCCCGCAACATGGGGTGCAGCGAGGCCGAGGTCGGCCGCAGGGTCTCCGAAGCCCTGGAGGCGGTCGAGATGGCCGGCCTGGCCCGCAAGGACATCCAGAACCTGAGCTACGGCCAGAAGAAGCGGGTCTGCATCGCCGGTCTCCTGGCCATGGGCCATGAGATATTGTTGCTGGACGAACCCACTGCCGGTCTCGACCCCATGGGCGAACACCGCATGATGGAGCTGTTGACCCGCCTGAACCGGGAATCGGGAGTCACCATCGTTATGGCGACCCACAGCGTGGACCTGGTGCCGGTCTTTCTGACCCGACTGCACGTTCTGAGCCGGGGGGGGGTGATCCGGAGCGGCACGCCGGAGGAGGTCTTCCATTCCCCTGAGGAGCTGGCAAACGTCAAGCTGCGCCTCCCGTACATCGCCGAGCTCATCCACCGTCTCAGGGTCGATGACCATGTGCCGTTCAAACGGCTCCCCCTGACCATCGGCGAGGCCCGCCGGGAGATCCTGGAAATCGTCGGCAACCGGGGACCGGCATAATTTTGAACATGGGATGAACGCGATAACGTCACAACCAAAATTTAAACTAAAATCTGTAATTCCGCCACAGAGACACGGAGACACAGAGGAACACAGAGGAACACAGAGGAACACAGAGGAACACAGAGAAAGGCAAAAAACGTTTTGTGTCTCTGTGTCTCTGTGGCAAATGCTTTTCTGGTTTATTCACTGTTCTTGATACACGCAGGGAGTTTTCGTGGACCGAAAATCGCTGGAATCGCTGTTTAATCGCATAGGCGCCGTCAAATGCCTGGTCATGGGCGACCTGATGCTGGACGAGTACCTGTGGGGCAAGACCGAGCGTATCTCTCCGGAAGCGCCGGTGCAGGTGGTCGACGTGCTTCGCGAGGAACTGCGGCTGGGGGGCGCCGGCAACGTGGTCAACAGCCTGAGAGCCTTGGGGGCGCAGGTGGCGGTCTGTTCGGTCGTAGGGCAGGACGATAACGGCGAGGCCCTGCTGGCGGCCCTCGTGCGTCAGGAAGCGGCTACGGATGCCGTGTTTCGCGATCCGGCCCGGCGCACCAGCCGCAAGACGCGGGTAGTGGCTTCCAACCAGCAGATCGTGCGGATCGACCGCGAATCTCGCACCGCCCTTCCCCGTGAGCAGGAGGAGATGGTTTGCGAATGGATCGCCGCCCATGCCGGACAGTTCGGCGTCATTCTCATGTCCGATTACAACAAAGGGGTGCTGACCCAGCGCGTCATAGAGGCCACTATCGCCGCTGCCTCCAAGGCCGGTATCCCTGTGCTGGTGGACCCCAAGGGGGCCGACTTTGCCCGCTACCACGGCGCAACCATCCTCACCCCCAATCGCAAGGAGGCCGAGACCGCTTCCGGGGTGGCAATCCGTGACGAGGCCACCCTCTCCCAGGCGGCCGAGCTGATCATGGAGACTGCCGGGTTGGAGCACCTGCTGATTACCCGCAGCGAGGAGGGGATGTCATTATTTACGCGTCACGGCGCAGCGGTCCACATCCCGACAGTGGCCCGGGAGGTGTTCGATGTCTCCGGCGCAGGCGATACGGTCCTGGCCACCCTGGCGGTCGGCATGGCCTCAGGGCTGGCCATGGCAGAGGCGGCCGCTGTGGCCAACGTGGCCGCCGGCATTGCGGTCGGCAAGCTGGGGACCTCCACGGTCGCGCCCAGCGAGATCATCAATGCCGTGGCGCTCAGCCACAGCGACAGCGAATCCAAGATCAAAAACCGGGATGTGCTCCCCGCAATCATCGAGGCCGAGAAGGCCCGCGGCAAGCGGATTGTCTTTACCAACGGCTGCTTCGACCTGCTGCACGCCGGGCATGTCAAGTATCTCCAGAAGGCGCGCCGCCTGGGGGATGTCCTGGTGCTTGGCCTCAACAGCGACGCCTCGGTCCGGCGGCTCAAGGGCCCGAAGCGCCCCCTGATCGGCGAGGAGGAGCGGGCTCATATCCTGGCGGCGCTGGACTGCATCGATTACGTGGTGATCTTTGACGAGGATACCCCCCTGGAGCTGATTACGGCACTGAAACCGCACATCCTGGCCAAGGGGGGCGACTACACCGCCGACG
>JBEKFJ010000263.1:0-3685 GCA_050013355.1 Oryzomonas sp. | reverse complement strand
CGCAGCAATGTCAGGGCCGATTATGGGCGGTACGCCACCAGCCTGCCGGGAGTCTTTGCCGCCGGCGATTGCCGACGCGGCCAGAGCTTGGTGGTCTGGGCCTTCAACGAGGGGCGCGGTGCGGCCCGGGAATGCGACCGTTTTCTCATGGGGTCCACGGAACTGCCGTAAATCCTGGCTTCGCCCATCCGGATGAAAACTGTCTAGTATTGGCGGCTTAACAAATCCCCACAATCAAACGCTTCCCGATTGTGCCGTTTGGAGATCGGCTCTTCATACCAAGAAGGAATCGTCATGGTTGCCTAGGCAAAGCATGAGCCGCCGCCAGCAGCTTCGCGTTTGGCGCGGGCGGATTTTCCAAAGCATCCAATACGGGCAGACTGTCGCGCTCTGAAAGCAATGATTGCCATTTACGCCTCGCGGCTTGCGGTGTTTTTGCGGCCAAGCGTTCCCTGCCTTCGCGCTTGATCTCTTCAGCGTCCCACGGTGTAGGCTCCCCGCTGTTTAGACCGTCCCTAATATCCTGGCGTAACTGTTCGAGCTTGATCGCGCGTAACTGGTCTTTTTCTTCCATAAGCCGCAAGGCCTCGCGGACGACTTCACTTGCGGACGTGTAAAGGCCGGACGTTACTTTCTGTCTCACCATATCTTCAAGCTGTGGGCTTAAATTGACGTTCATTGTCATGGGACCTCCTGTCTCTGCTACATGCTTTAAATATAGCGCCGTTGTCAATAATTGTCAATTATTGACAACCTCGTTAACCAAGCATGGGCTTTTCTTGGCCTTCTTTTCCTTTTGCCCCATCATTTTGTTTAGTAAATTATCTTACGGCGTTGGATCGGAGAGAGCATGAACAGAGCCAGACCGTTTTTCGACTGACGCAATATAGCACCGTTGTTCGGGCGACCAACTGTAGAACACCGACGTTTCACGTGCGATATTTGTATCAAACACACCAGCAGACATTTCAAGCTGTACTTTCCATAGCGAAACAAGACGCTCCCTACCAACCATCTTCGCCATAAGTTCCATGGAATATAAGCCTCGCGAGAAGCGAAATAGGGACTCGGCGTCAACTGGGTTAAAATGATGGTTTGTGGCCACACCGGTCTCCGGAACGAACAGGCCGCTGCCGCGAATTAGGTCTTTATCACCGTGTCCCCAGAACGAAAACTCTGCTCGGCGTGAGCCTTCGTGAACACGGAGGAAAAGACTTTCGATGACCTGACCTCGTTTACCTGTGCTGAAGAGCAGAGCGCGAAAGAAAATCTTGGCCTGCGGCACCTTCTTATCGACGAAGTCATAACGAAAGGCGATGAACAACGGATGTGTGCTGCGCATGGTGCCGCGCCGAAGGATGGTGAACCACAGCGTGAACAGCGATATGGCAAGCGCAATCACCGACACGATTGTCGAGATATCTCCAAAGGTCATATAAAAGGTTAACCTCTTCGATTTGTTGCTACTTGCCAAAAATCTAGTGTGAAAACCGCCCCCCGCAATCGCCCTGGTCGCCGCGGATCTTTTCCACGGCATGGCCGATGACCGGCCAGACCGCTTCCAGATTCTCCAGCGCCCCCCTGGGGCTGCCCGGCAGGTTGATGATCAGTGCCTGGGCGCGGATCCCGGCAACTGCCCGCGACAGCGAAGCCATGGGGGTCTTCTCCAGGCTCTTCAGGCGCATCAACTCGCCGATGCCGGGAATCAGGCGCTCCACAACCTTCATGGTGGCCTCGGGGGTTACGTCCCGTGGCGAAACCCCGGTGCCGCCGGTGGTCAGGATCAAGTCGGCCTTGTCGGCATCGGCCCAGGCGCCCAGCACGGCCACGATCTGCTCAAAATCATCGGGAATCACCTCGGCATGCACCGTGGCTACCCCCTGCTCCGCCAGCCATGAGGCCAGCGCCGGGCCGCTCTCGTCAACCCTTTCACCCCGCGCCCCCTTGTCGCTCAAGGTCAGAATGGCCGCTCTCATCATCCCTCCTCCCGGCGGTATACACCGCTTTTGCCGCCTTCCTTGTACAGGAGGCGTATGTCGCCGATGCTGATGGATTTGTCGCTCCCCTTGCACATGTCGTAGATGGTCAGGGCAGCCACGGCCGCGCCGGTCATGGCCTCCATCTCGACGCCGGTACGCTCGAAGGCGCGTACGGTGCACCGTATCCCGATCCTTCCGGCGCTACTGTCCGGTTCAAAGTCAACCGCCACGGAGTGCAGGGCCAGCGGGTGGGAGAGCGGGATCAATTCCGGCGTCTTCTTTGCCGCCATGATGCCGGCCAGCCGCGCCACGCCCAGCACATCCCCCTTGGCTACGGCGCTGGTCCGGATGGCGGTCAGCAGTTCGCCCGACATGCGGACCTCCGCGGCTGCCGTGGCAGTCCGCATGGTTGCCTGTTTAGCGCTGACGTCCACCATGACGGCATTGCCGCGATCATCGAAATGGTTGAATTCCATACATGTCACCTGTGGGTTTTTTTTGATGCATCATAGTGTAATTTATCGGTAAATCAGGCGGATCTGTGATTTCCTCTGTGTCTCTGTGTCTCTGTGGCAGAATTGTCGATTTTAGGAATAATCATCGACAGTCGATTACAAACGTTATGTGTATTCTAGCGCCTGATTGCATTTTTATGCTATCATGATTTTTTAACGATGTCCCCTCCGTTCTGTACGAGGCTTGCAGGAATAGCATGACGGGAAATTACGCTGTACGTGAAAAAGGAACATCTTCTGTGGAACAACCCCATGACCCTCTTAAGCGAGTTGAAAAGGATCTGAAAAAATGCGTGAAGTGTGGCGCATGCCGGGCAAATTGCCCGGCGTTCACCGCATTTCAGCGCGAGCCGGCCGTTGCCCGAGGCAAGGTGGCCCTGGCCCGGCATATCCTCGAAAACGACATCGAACTGGATGACCAGACCTATGTCGCCATGTCCAAGTGCCTGTTGTGCGGCAGTTGCGTGGAGAAATGCCCGAACGAGGTGCCGACCGACGAGATCGTTGTGGCCGCACGGGAGGCCCTGGCGAATCGGCGTGGCCTGACCACCTTCCATGCGGCTGTCGGCCAGGTGATCAAAAACCGTTCCCTGATGAAGATGGGCGCCAGGATGGCCGGCCTGCTCGGTCCGCTTTTTTTCAGGAAGGTGCCTGAAACGTCGGGTTTGCGGCTGCGGTTTCCCATGCCTTTTGTGGGCGGCAAACGCCATATCCCGATCATTGCCAAAAATCCCTTCATGGACCGGCATCCCGAGGTGATCCCCGGAGAGCCGGGCAAGCCGCGGATCGTCTTTTTTGTAGGCTGCATGACCAACTTTGTCTATACCGATATCGGTGAAGCGGCCCTGGCGCTTTTCCGTCACCTGGGCTGCACGGTGATCATCCCCAAAGGCCAGCAGTGCTGCGGCCTGCCGGCCATGTCCGGCGGAGACGTGGCCACCGTGCGGGGGCTGGCCGAGAAGAACCTGGCGGAGATGGAACGGTACGAAGCAGACTATGTCATGAGCGCCTGCGCTACCTGCGGCGGCGCCCTGCATCGCTTTTACCCGCTGGTGGTGGGAAAACGCAACCCGGAGTTGCGGGAACGACTGGACGCCCTGGCGAAAAAGACGGTGGATGCCTCCCAACTGCTGCACCAACTGGGCCTGAATCCCGCCGAAACCGGGGCGGGCAATGATGTACGCGTAACCT
>JBEKFJ010000262.1:0-3698 GCA_050013355.1 Oryzomonas sp. | reverse complement strand
TTGTGCGGGGCGACGAGAAGATCTCCTACAAGAACGTGATCGATGTGCTCGACCTGCTCCAGAAGCTGGAGATCACCCAGTTGGGGCTTGTCACCCAGAAGCTCGTGAAATGACGATCACCTGAATCCGTGACGCCTGAACGGCGGAGCGAGCGACATGCTAAGCGAGAGAAGCCGTGAAGGTGTCACGGATTCAGGGATCATTCAGGGGATCGGCGCATGACCAAGCATAAGCATAAAAAAAAGGACAGTTTCCAGAACTGGCTGATACCCGGCATGGTCATCGCGCTGCTGCTGACCGGCATCGTGCTCCTGGTCAAGGTCTTTCTGGCCCCGGACAGCGTTCATCGGAAGGACCTTTACTCGGTGACGCTTCTCAAGCCGCCGCCTCCGCCGGAGCAGAAGGAAAAACCGCCTGAACCGGAACCGCCCAAGGAGCAGCCCAAGGAGAATATCATTGCTCCCAACGAGGCCCAACAGCAGCAGGATCAGAATGACGATTCGCCGCCGCCGGGGGCCGATCTGGGGGTGGACGCCGATGCTTCTGGGGCAGGCGGGGACAGCTTCGGCCTGTTGGCGAAGAAGGGGGGCCGCGCCATCACCCTCGGCGGTGGCGGCGCTGGCGGCGGTGTAAACCGGCTTTCACTGCTGACCAAGTATGGCTGGTATACCTCCAAGCTCCAAGATGAGATCAAGCAGCAGATGCGCAAGCGTCTCGACAAGAACGGAGGGGTGCCCAAGGGCAAATACCAGGCCACGGTCCATATCGTGCTCGATCCGCAGGGAGAGGTCCTCAACTACAGGATTGTGGCCTCATCGGGAAACGACAAGATAGACGAAGCCATCAAGCTTTCGCTGCCCGGCATGCGGGTCAGCCAGCCCCCCCCGGAGGGAATGCCCCGGTCGATGACGGTGCGGGTCTCTTCCCAAGGGTGAGTTATCGACGGTAAAACATATGAATAGTAGGGGCGGCGCTTGCTCCGCCCAATCGGGGCGCGGCAAGCAGCGCCCCTACATCCGCCAAATCCCCCCTTTAATAAAGGGGGGCAGGGGGGATTTGCTTTTAAAGATCAAAGGCAAATCCCCCTAAATTCCCCTTTTTTAAAGGGGGACTTGATCGTCGGCAGAAGATCGGCGCTCATTGGTTTATTGTTTATCATTTCACAACGGAGAAAAAATTTACTCATGCGCTATTTGATCGCTTCGGCCTGGATGTTCGTTCTGCTGCTGATTACCGGTATAGCCTCTGCGGCGTCCACGGACGGCTCAAAACCCAGCGAGATGGATATGCTGGTCAACATGTTGCGCGACAAGGGGCTGATAACAGCCGATGAGTGCGCCGCAATTCGGCAGCGGCCCGGAGGCGGGAACGTCTCGCGGTCGGACATCAAGGCGGTAATCGATCTTTTGCGCGCTAAGGGGAGCATCAGCGACCAGGATGCGGTCAATTTTCTCCAGAAGCTGACCGTCAAGCCCATGAAAGAGGAGCAAGCCGTCACTCCGGCGACCGAAACGAACGCACCGGAAATTGTTCCTGCGGCTCCGCCGGTCGATGAAGACATGACCAGGGCCACACTGAACATGATATTGGTGAAACAGGGTGTTTTGGGGGCCGAGGAGGCGGAGCAGATTGCCGAACGGATCGGCAGGAAATGGACCAAGGCCGACGAAAACGACATCATTGCCGACCCGGACGTGGAGATCGAGTATCACCGCACGACCCTGCCCAAAGAAGGGTTGTTGACTGATGTGGACCAACTGGTCCTTCAGGGGCTTGTCGCCAAGGACGAGGCGGAGCGGATCAAGGCGCGCTTCCTGCGCAAGCTTTCCCTGGAGCGGGTAACCGACGATATCGGCACGAACCTGCGCCAGGAATTGAACAGTCAGGTCGAGCAGAAAATCGTGCCGATCCCGGAATGGGTGCGGCGCTTCAAGCTGAGCGGCGACCTGCGGCTGCGTTATGAAGGGGATTTCTTCGGCGACCGCAACGCCGATTTCCTAAGCCCGTCCAATACGTCCACGTTGTTCAACAGCCAGGTTGACCAACAACGTTTTCAGATGCGGGCCAGGCTTGGAGTGACGGCGCAGGTCAACGATCAGGTGGAGGCCGGTTTAGGCCTCGCAACCGTCAGCGGGAGCGAACCACAGGTGTCAAACACCACCAACTTCGGGGATTTTTTCAACAATCAATCTTTTCTGCTGAACCTGGCATATCTGAAATGGACCCCTTCTCCCATGGTAACGGTGTGGGGCGGCAGGTTCCCCAGTCCCTGGTTTTTCAGCGACCTGGTATGGAGCCCGAGCCTCAACTTCGACGGCATGGCCGTTTCACTTACCCCGCGGCTCACGCCGAACATCGATCTGTTCCTGACCGGCGGGGCCTTTCCGGTCGGGCAGTTCGATCTTACCAGCCACGACAAGTGGCTGTATGCCGGCCAGGTGGGAATGCTCTACCACAATGAAGAACTGATCGCCAAGCTGGGGATCGCCTATTATTTTTTCAACAACATGACCGGCATTGCCAACAGCCCGTCGAACCCCGGCGCGTATAACTGGACCGCTCCCCAGTTCCAGCAGAAGGGCAATACCCTGTTCGATATCGATCCGTCCTCCGCAATCCTTACCGCCTATGCGTCCAAGTTCCACGAACTGAATGCCATCGCCACGCTGGACCTGGGCTATTGGGACCCGGTGAGGGTCATTCTGCTGGCCGACTACGTCAACAATTTAGGTTTCAACAAGACCATCGTTGACGCTTTGACCGGCAGTAACGTGCAAAAGGAGACCGAGGGATACCAGTTCGGCGTCACCGTCGGCTACCCGGTGATCGCGGCGTTCGGCCAGTGGAATACTTATCTGTACTACAAGCACCTGGAGTCCGACGCGGTGGTGGATGCGTTTGCCGATCCCGATTTTCACCTGGGCGGAACCAACGCCAAGGGGTGGCAAACCGCCGTAAATTTCGGTCTCGGAAAAAATGTCTGGCTGACGGCCCGCTGGCTGACCGCCAACGAAATTTCCGGACCGCCGTTGTCTATTGATGTGTTTCAATTCGATATCAATGCGAGGTTCTGATGGCCGGATACATTGAAAACCCAAAGATGTTTTACCGATTCCAAATCAAGGCGCTATCTTCGTTGGCTCGTCTTCGGCTCCTCAACGTACTACCTGTACGCCTTCGTTGCCTCAATCCTCGCCGCCTTGATTTCATCCTTGATTTGGAATCGGTATTAGCCCATGCCGGCCTGATGTTCTGCCTGGCACTCTTGGTCTGCATGTCTTTCGCCGCAGGTTCCGCTTGCGCCGGCGGGATATCGGATGAATCATCCGCCGCGGCCCTGGTAAACGGAACGGTTATCAGTCGTGGGGATTTCCAGCGGGAGTTTGACCGCGTCTGGCGTTCGAAGGGTACGAAGTCGAAGCTCGCCGATGAGTCGAAGCTGGCCGAACTGAAGCGGGAGGCGCTTGAGAACCTGGTCACTCGAGAGCTTCTCATCCAGGAGAGCCGCAGGCGGAAGATCAAGGTCGCTCAAGCCGACATTGATCGGGAGCTGGGTCAGCTCAAGGCGCAATTCGCCAATGAGGGGCGGTTTTCCGAGACCATGGCGCGATTGAAGCTGAACGAGGCCCTGATACGTGAACAGATGGCGCATGGCCTTGCCATCCGCGCTCTTGTCAACGAGGTCACCGGTTCAAAGA
>JBEKFJ010000261.1:3724-4992 GCA_050013355.1 Oryzomonas sp. | reverse complement strand
CCACGCTGCCAGCCAGACGGCCGGCGGAGATGCGTACACCCATGCCTCCCTGGATAACCGGATACGGGACGGTGTACTTTCCTATCGTCAACGACTGCGCCATAACTCTCCTCCAAAGAGACCCTGACATCTTTAATGCTATCATACAGGGGATCGGATTGGACGATTGTAATACTTTTGTAAAAGCGCCTCGTTCCAGCGCGGTTCATCGTGGAAAGCAATCGCACGGGACATGAGCTACTACACCCCTTTCGCGGTTGACTCTCCAGGGCCGATAAGGAATAATGCCCCTGCCGTCAAAGCCCCCCGGGAGTATTGATGAGAATTACGTTTGCACACTGCCTCGCGATCCTGCTCGTAAGCGCCGCCTTCGCCCATGGGGAGGACCACGCCGGACCCATAGCGGCACCGCCACCGGCACAACCGGGCGCCATCTTCACCCTCTGGCCGCTGTTCGACTATCGCTCCAGCCCGGCCACCGGCTATAGCAACCTCTCCATCCTGGGGCCGATCTTCAAGCGCGAACGCAGCGGCGACACGACCAGGACCGCTGTCAGGCCGCTCTTTTTCAGCCAGTCGGTCCAAGGGTCCGACGACAGCGATATCCTCTACCCCCTGGCTTCCACCAGCAGCGGCGAAAACGATTCCGACACCCAGGTGCTGCATCTGTTCCAGAAACACACGGAACACGCCGGGACGAGCGAGGAGCGGCACAGCAGCATGCTGTTCCCCTTCTACATCAGCGGCAGCTCGGACAAATACGGCCCCTACACCTCGGTGTTCCCCGTGTACGGCGACATCTACGAGCGCTTCTGGCGCGACGAGTACCATTTCATCCTGTTCCCGCTCTATGGGCGCACGGTGAAGAAGGGGACCACGTCAACCAACTGGCTCTACCCGATTTTCAATAGCGTGTCGGGCGAAAAGGAGAGCGGCTTCGCATTCTGGCCGCTGTACGGGCAATCCCGCAAGGAGGGGGTCTACGAGAAACGTTTTGCTCTCTGGCCGGTATACAGCGACGAGCATCTCGGGCTGAACACGGACAACCCGACCAGGAACCTCTACCTGTGGCCGTTTTATACTTCGTCCGAATCGCCAAAACTGAGTTCGACCCACATCCTCTGGCCCTTGTGCGGCGTGGTGCGGGACGGCAAGGGAGTTGCCGTGGAACGGGACTTCCTCTGGCCGTTCTGGATGACGGCCAGTGCGGCGAATACGAGTACCGACCGCTATCTCCCTTTTTATGCCGAATCGAAGACAAAAGAGAG
>JBEKFJ010000261.1:0-3718 GCA_050013355.1 Oryzomonas sp. | reverse complement strand
AAGACGGCCATCGATTCCCCCACATTCCGCCAGGACAAGACCAGCCTGTTCTATTTCCTGTTCCACCGCTCGGACGAATCCTGGCCCCAGGCAGGCAGAGACCGCGCCCAGAGCGCCTTCTGGCCCCTCTATGCCTGGAAACGTGACGAGAACGGCCAGCGGACGCTCTCCATGCCCGCCCTGGTGGAGCCGGTCATCTGGAACGACGGGGTTGATCGCAACCTGGCACCGCTCTGGAGGGTATTCATCAGCACCTGGGACGATCAGGGCAATGGCGCGACATCGATCCTCTGGAACCTCTTCTGGCGGGAAAAGCGGGGGCACGAGAGCGCCTGGGAGCTTTCGCCCCTGGTCTCGTACCGCTCAGCCAGGGAGGGGAGCGAATTCAAACTGCTGAAAGGGCTGTTCGGCTATGCCACGGCCGAGGGGGAGACATCAATGAGTATCTTCTGGATACCGTTCGGGATATAATTCAGAAACGATATCTTTGAATTCTTCATAGCAATGAGTCGATGAATTTGGTACTAACTGTTCAACGTGATATAAACCTAAAAACGGCACTTCTGCCACAGAGACGCAGAGACATTTGGACGTCTAAACAGAAAATACACTCATGACCAACCTACTCGAATTCATCGGCAAGCAACTGCTCTACTCGTTCGGCATCGTCGGCGAGGTGCTGCTCCTGCTCAAGCGGACGGTATTCTCCTTCCGCGAGGCGCACCACAACATGCCCTCCATCCTGGCCCAGATGGTCATCATCGGCTATGAGACCCTGCCGGTGGCCTCGGTGATGGCATTTTTCGTCGGCATGGTCCTGGCGCTGCAAACCGGCGTGGAACTCTCCAAGTACGGCACCCAGGACATCGTCGGCAGTATCGTCGGCTTCTCCATGGTGCGGGAGATGGGGCCGGTCATGGTCAGCTTCCTGGTGGCGGGGCGGGCGGGTAGCGCCATGGCGGCCGAGATCGGCGTCATGAAGGTCTACGAGGAGATTGACGCCCTCACGACACTGGAGATCGATCCGGTACGCTACCTGGCCATGCCGCGTCTCATCGCGGCCCTGATCTGCGTCCCGGTCCTGACCGTCTATTCCGACTGCGTCGGCATGCTCGGCGGCGCCATCATCAGTCACCTCCATCCGCGGCTGTTCATCTCCTACGCCACCTATACCGACTCACTGCGCACGGCGCTCAAATTCAGGGAGATTTCCGCCGGCCTGATCAAGTCCTTTGTATTCGGCGCCATCATTGCCGTCATCTGCTGCTACGTGGGATTCAACACCACGGGCGGCGCCCGGGGGATCGGCGTCGCCACCACCCGTTCGGTAGTGCTCTCCTTCATGCTGATCCTGGTGGCGGATTACTTCCTGACGCGGATTCTAATGTAGGCTTGGGTGATGCCCGCTGTCAGTCCCGCGGCACGGCCAGCATCCTGTCCAGGGCCTGCTTGGCCTTGACGCGAACCTCCTCGGTAACGGTGACAACCGGCGACATGGTCTGGAGCGAGTAGAGCACGTCCTCCAGGGAGGTCAGTTTCATGTTGGGGCAGATCAGGGCCGGCGAGGCCAGGATGAACTCCTTGCCGGGGTTCTCCAGCCGGAGCTTATAGAAGATGCCGGCCTCGGTGCCGATGATGAACTTTTTGGCCGAGCTGGCGCGGCAGTAGTCATACATGCCGCTGGTGGAGCAGACGTGATCGGCCAGGGCCGAAACCTCGGGTGCGCTCTCCGGGTGGCAGACGAACAGGGCGTCGGGGTGTTCGCTCTTTTTCTGCATGACCGCCTCCACAGTCATCCGCTCGTGGGTCGGGCAAAACCCCTCCCAGAAGATGAACCGTTTTTCCGGGACGAATTTGGCCACCCAGCGCCCCAGATTGCGGTCGGGCACAAAGATCAGTTCCTCCTCCTTCAGCGACCTGACCACCCTGAGCGCGTTGGCCGAGGTGCAGCAGATGTCGGAGTGGGCCTTGATCTCGGCCGACGAGTTGACATAGGTCACCACCGGCACGCCAGGATGCTCCCCCTTCAATGCCTCCAACTCCTTGACCGTGACCATGTCGGCCATGGGGCAGCCGGCATCGGGGCGCGGCAGCAGCACCTTTTTCCCGGGAGACAGTATGGCGGCCGACTCGGCCATGAAGTGCACGCCGCAGAAGACGATCACATCCGACGCGGTCTTGGCCGCCTCAATGGACAGAGCCAGGGAATCACCGGTGATGTCGGCGATCTCCTGCACCTCGTCGCGCATGTAGTTGTGGGCCAGCAGCACGGCATTGTGCGCCGAGAGGAGTTCCCTGATCTGCTGCCTGATATCGTCTCCAGCCATTACCTGAGCCTCCCAAGGCCTTACCGCTTGACGAGCGGGAACTAATAAGGATAGGTAAAGCATTTCTTCGGGATGTAGCGCACCTGCTTCGAAACGTGTCCATGCTACCCGAAACCCCTCGAAAAGACAAGTGCCGACGCGCTGTGCACACTCCCCCAGCCGCCACAGGGGAGGCGGACCAACACCTATAACATTCTGATTTTAAAATAGAAAACTCGAACGGGCGCAGGGCTCCGGCCCGGCGCTTGTTCACGTTTGTCCCCCGGCCGGCAAACCTTTGCAACGTTGAGCAATATATTGATGAAAAGGCTGACTTGTTCTATACTTAGAAAGTGACAGATTTTGGCGTGGAACCCATACGTGCCGATAATTTTTCTGTGAGGGTTTCTCTAAAAGAGAAAATACCGGCAGCGGCGCTCCATGAAATCCTGGTGCGCCCCAAACCTGCTGACCGGAGGAGATGGCCGGCATGAAGCGGTGCGTATCTGCATTTTCATCAATATTCGTGGTGTTGTCGCTTACCAGTCCGGTAACGGGCAGAAACTACTCCCTTCACTCGCCCAAGCTCTGGAGCCCCCAGGAAAAAGAGTCTATCGATAAAAAAAACATCACTGAAAAAAAGAAGCCGAACTCAGCAAAAAAGCAAAAACATCTGGTCAAAACCGAGCAGATACAGGTCAAGGACGGTGTATCATTCCGTGAGGTAACAGTTGTCCCGGGAGATACTCTGTCAAGCATCGCCGTGAGATACCACCAGGAAGGGGCATCCTATTCCGAAATCCTGAAGGTTAACAAGATAACAGACCCCGGGAGGATCAAGGTGGGGGATGTTGTCAAGGTTGTTCTGAACCGGAAGCTTCAGAATCGGCCAAAGGCGGCGAAGCAGGGGGCTCCTGCGGCTCCATCTCCCCCGGCAGCAACCGCAGTTGCCGTCAGAACGACGCTGCCCCGGCAGCAAAGGTTCCTCAACAACTCAACTGTGCGTATGACTCCGGCCGGCATAGCCGGAGCAACCCCCGCTGCTCCCGTTCCAAGCCAGGCCGCCATCCCAGCCGCCAATAACTGCTTGGGCGGGCAACAGCCGGTCGCCTCTGCTCCGGATTCAGGGCAGAAGATGTACGAACAGGCCATCAGATCGTATCGCCAGGGGGATTTCAAGACGGCGATCCGGCTTTTTGGCGAACTGCTTGCCGAACATCCCGACTCTTCACTGTCTGCCGACGTCAGCCTGTTCATAGCAGATTGTTACCTGAAGCTGTCGAAGGAATAGTTCCCGTATGCAAAGGGTTTTTTTCGGAGTTACTGGCAGGAGCTTATGACGTTAAGAATATAACTTCGCTGCACCACATTCGCGGTCGGCTACTGGCTGTCGGTCACTGAGACGACAACCG
>JBEKFJ010000260.1:0-3722 GCA_050013355.1 Oryzomonas sp. | reverse complement strand
CCGGGGTGGGCGCCATGGTGGTGGTGGGTACCGATATTGAATCGAGCCGCGAATCGGTCGAACTGGCGGAGAAGTATCCCCAGATGTATGCGGCTGTGGGTATCCATCCCCACGATGCCGGCCGGGTGACGGAGCAGTGCTACGGCGTTATCCGCGACCTGGCCCGTTCCAGTGCAAAGGTGGTGGCCATAGGGGAGATCGGCCTGGACTTCTACCGCGACCTGTGTCCCCGCGATGAGCAGGAGTTCGTGTTTCGCCGTTTTTTGCGCCTGGCAAACGAGTTGGAGATGCCGGTCGTCATCCACGACCGTGACGCCCATGAGCGCGTGCTGGCAATCCTGAGAGAAGAACGGGTACGGCGCGGGGTGCTGCACTGCTTCTCCGGCGATGCCGTCATGGCCGCAGAAGCCATCACGATGGGATTATACCTCTCCATCCCCGGAACTGTTACCTATCCGTCCAACGAGGCGCTGCGCGATGTGGTGCGTAGCGTCAGCATCGACCGCCTGCTCGTGGAGACCGACTGCCCTTACCTGACACCGGCCCCCCACCGCGGAAAACGCAACGAGCCGGCTTATGTGCGCCTGGCGGCGGAGAAGGTGGCAGAAACCAAAGGCCTGTCACTGGAGGATGTGGCCAGGATCACCACCAAGAACTGCCTCGACCTGTTTGGTATCCGCCTGTGGAACCAGTCCGCCAAAATCGCCTACAAGATCAGGAACTCCCTCTACCTGAACATCACCAACCGCTGCTCGAACCGGTGCGGTTTTTGCGCCAAGTTTGACGACTTCACCGTCAAGGGACACAACCTGCTTCTGGATGGGGAACCTTCCTTCGAAGAGATTATGGCGGCTGTCGGCCGGCCGGAGAGGATCGATGAAGTGGTCTTCTGCGGCTACGGCGAGTCGTTGATCCGGCTGGACCTGGTCAAGCGGGTGGCGGCCGAACTCAAACTGCGCGGCTACCACATCCGCATCAACACCGACGGTCAGGCAAACCTGGTCCACAAACGCAACATCCTGCCCGAGTTAGCCGGGCTGGTGGACAGCATCTCGGTCAGCCTGAACGCCCCGGATAGCGCCACCTACAACAGGCTCTGCAACACCCCCTTCGGCGAGGCCGGATTCGAAGGAGTCTGCGACTTCATCCGTGCGGCACTTGAGTATGTTCCACAGGTAGTGGCCAGCGCGGTAACCGTGCCGGGGGTCGATATGGAAGCCTGCCGCCGGCTGGCCGAATCGCTGGGCGCGGAGTTCCGCGTGCGGGAATACACCCATGTGGGGTGACGGCCGAGAGCTTATTCGTAAATAACTGCCGCGAGTACCGCACCCGGATTTGCGGCAGATTTGACCTGGCCGATTGAGCAAAACCGCAGGCGTAGCAGTGCTACGTCGAGGATTTTGCGATTGAGGCCGGGGCGAAGATGCCGTGAAGACGGGATGCGGGACCGCAGACCGGGCAGCCCTGCATGGAGAGGGGTTTTTCAAGCCGGCATTCGGCGAGCAGGGCCGCATCGCCGAATATCTCGCGGGTCGGGCCGTCCGCCTTGACCTCTCCCTCGTGAAGCACGATGGTTCGCTCGCAGAGTTCGAGGACCATGTCCAGGTCATGGCTGGTAAAGATCCTGGTATGGCGGAAATCCTTGAGCAGACCGATAAGTTGGCGCCGGGCATAAGGATCGAGCCCGCTGGTCGGTTCGTCCATGACCAGGATGTCGGGCGACATGGAAAGTACCGTTGCGATCGCCACCCGTTTTTTTTCGCCGCCTGAAAGCCGGTACGGCGGCTTTCCCTGCAGGTGCGACGCCCCGACCTTCGCCAGGGCCGACCGCACACGCTCCTCGACTTCCGCAGCCGGCAGGCCGAGGTTGAACGGGCCAAAAGCAACGTCATCGAAGACCGTCGGCATGAAAAGTTGGTCGTCGGGATTCTGAAAGACCATGCCGACCGTGCGCCGGATATCCGGCAGGGTCTCCCGGGTGAGTGGAAAATCGCCGATGCGGACCTCGCCCGCCGTCGGCGTCAGGTAACCGTTAAAATGCTGCAAAAGCGTCGATTTGCCTGCACCGTTGGCGCCGATCACCGCCACCGACTCGCCATGGGTGATGCGCAATGAAACATCCCGCAAGGCGGGGGTCCCGTCAGGATAGGTATGTTTCAACCCTTTGACTTCAACAATGTGATGGCTCACGATAGTTTTCCCGTTACAAGTGCCCCGAGCAGTTGGGCCACGGGCATGAATCTCGCCGTGATGAAGAACAGGCTCCAGCCCAGGACGAACACCATTTCCCTGAGACCGAAACAGGAGTGCCGGCTGGTGTGAAACGTGCCGGAAAACCCTCGCGCCAGCATGGCCATATGGATGCGTTCCGCCCTCATCCAGGTCCGGAGAAGCAGATGGCCGATCAACGATCCATAGCCCCTGATGCCCCTGCCTCTGGTGCCGAATGTCCTCAACTCCCGTGCCCGCGCCATCTGTCCCCCCTCTTCCGCAAGCACGAAGATGTAGCGGTAAAGAAAGAGAAGTTGCACGGCAAAGGGCTGCGGCATGCCCATACGCTCCAGTGCCGCGCATATGCCGGGAAAGCCGGTTACGGCCACCAGGACCAGTGCCGAACTTACCGTGAGTACGGCCCGCACCACGATGGACGCAAAGGATATCCACCCCCCCGTGATGCCCAGTGAGCCCACATGCAGCATCACCTGGCGGTCGAAAAGCGGATTGAGCATACCTACCATGACGGCAAAAGGGATGATGACGGCGATCTTCTTCGCCAGGTACAGAGCCGGGATGTTGCCGAGCGTTATCATGAACACCGGGAACAGGAAAAAGGGGAGCAACGCTGACAATTCATATTTTCCGCATGAGACGACGCATATGATGAAGATCAGCGTAGCCAGCACCTTTGCGCACGGATCGAGGCGATGGATGGCCGTATCCCCGTCAGAGAGGCGATCCAGGTTTTTAAATTCCGGCAAGGTGCCGTCGATACCGGCCATCGGCCATCTCCCACAAAAAAAGGGAGGGTTGCCCGCCCTCCCCGGCAATCAGTTAGTTTCCATCCGGAAACCCGGATGAGAAACGAGCAGTTTCCGATTCGGAAAGGAGCAATTTTTGACTCGACCTTACGGTCGCCTCCTTCGGAGCGCCTTCGCGGTCCAACTCGCTCTGCTCGTTATCGTCCAGGCCAGGAAATCGAGGGATTGCGCGGAGGCGTACATCAGTACGCCACACAAGCAAACCCGAAGATTGACGCCGCATGGGCGGAAAAGAACCCTTTCCGGACGGAAACTAGCGGATATCCCGCCTTTTCAGCAGGAACCCGCTCAAAAAGACGATTGCCAGCGTCATCACTCCGCCGACGACACCGGAGACGCCAGTGCCGAGGCTGTCGGCTGCGTTGCCTTGTGCTCTGTTTTCCGTTTTTTTGAACGAATAATCGGGCAGGAAAGCGGTCCTTTTCTGGAGAGCGGTCATGGCTGCATGCAGCCCCTGTTCCGGCTCTCTCAACATTTCCGCTCCCGTGACCCTGGCAATGGCCCATTCGAGGCCATCGGGCTTTTTCGAGGCAAACCCGGATAGGATGCCCCCGGTCAGGAGGGCTGACACCAAAAAGGAAATCAGCACCGTGCGCAGCGGACGCTTGCCCATGGGGCGCGCTTCAATGGCTTCCCGGATAATCTCCGGCCGGGCCTTTTGGACGAACGTGACAATCGCAACGG
>JBEKFJ010000259.1:0-3733 GCA_050013355.1 Oryzomonas sp. | reverse complement strand
CTGGAGCGGTGCGATAAAGCTACTGAGGAAGTCCTGCACACTGTTTTCAATCAGCTTCACACACAGTGGGTGATGCTGGAGGGCATGATCCTGAAGCCAAACATGGTGCTTCCGGGGTTGGCCTGTCCCAACCACGTAACGGCGGACGAGGTGGCTGATGCAACGGTGAGGAGCCTTTTGCGAACAGTCCCGGCTGCCGTTCCGGGGATTGCTTTCTTGTCGGGCGGCCAATCCGGCGAACTGGCCTCGGCGCGTTTGAATGCAATGAATGTCAGATTCAAGTCTCGACTGCCTTGGGCATTGACATTTTCGTTTGCCCGCGCCATCCAGCAACCGGCAATGGAGATATGGCAAGGCAATGATGCCAACGTGTTGGCGGCACAGAAAGCTTTGTATCATCGAGCCTGTTGCAACCGGGCTGCGCGCCGTGGCGAATACAATGCAATGATGGAAAAAGCGTAAGTATATATTTAACGAGCCAACAAGCTCAGCGGTTTTATAACAGAGAAAGGAATAACAAATGAGGTTCATAGCACCATTGCTCATGTTGATGTTGAGCGCCTGCGCGACCATACCGACCGGTCCCAGCGTCAATGTCCTGCCGGCGCCGGGGAAGCAGTTTGACGTGTTCGCAAAAGAGGATGGCACCTGCAAACAGTGGGCGCAGAGCCAGATAGACAACTCCGCACAGGAGACATTCGATAAGAACGCCGTCACGGGAGCCGTCGCCGGCACGGCTATTGGTGCCGGTCTCGGCGCGGCTATGGGGTCGGCTTCGGGTCATGCCGGGGCGGGGGCAGGCATTGGCGCCGCAACCGGATTGCTGTTTGGCTCCCTGATCGGCTCAGAAAACGGACAGGTTAGCAGTCGCGAGGTGCAGCGACGCTATGACAACGCCTACATGCAGTGCATGTACTCCTACGGCAACCAGGTGCCTGGATACCATCCGGTATTCGCGGCGGCTCCGCCCCAACCGATCCCACCACCGCCTCCTATTGCGCAGGCAGTTCCTATGCCGCCGTCCGGCGATGTTCCGCCTGATGCAGTGGCACCGCCCGACAACACACCACCGCCAGCTCCGTTGGATGTTGCGCCACCACAATATGCGCAGCCTGCCCCTGTATATGTCCAGCAAGCGCCGCAATTCGTTTATTCGCCACAGCTCGGCATGTATGTCGCCGTCGGGGTTCCGTATGACCTCGTCTATACGGGTTCCGAGTACTTCTATTACTACGGCGGGTACTGGTATCGCGGTCCCTACTACAACGGACCATGGGCGTTCGCTACCCGCGCCTATTTCCCACCAGCTCTGCTACAGTTTAACATTGGCTACATCCGCTATTATCGCAATTATGAGTTTCGTCAGTGGCGACAGCATGGTAGGGGATACAGAGGCAGGTTCCACTCGCCCGAGTTCCGCAGGTAACAAAACTCCGGATGAAAACTAATTCGCTCGGCTGCAATCCTTGGCCGCTACGTCTGACCATCAAAAAGGGAGAGAACCAATGAAACTTAACGACATCACCCGTGGAACGGGGCTTGAGGAACACAGCATATCGAACACTAACCTGATCTACTGGACCTCACCGACCTCAGAACTCTATGAGCAGATTGTGAAAAGGGGCGAGGGGCTCATCTCCCACCTGGGCGCCCTGGCGGTGAAGACAGGTCACTATACCGGACGGGCCGCCAACGAGAAGTTCATTGTGGACGAGCCGGGAAGCCACGACCAGATCAACTGGGGAAAGGTGAACCGCCCCTTCGACCCGGTAAAGTTCGATGCCCTCTACACAAAGATGACCGCATACCTACAGGGGCGCGACCTGTTTGTGCAGGACTGCTTTGCCGGCGCAAGCCCCGAGCATAAGCTCCCGGTGCGCATCATCTCCGAACGCGCTTGGCATTCGCTGTTCGCACGCAACATGTTCATCCGCGCCACACCGGAAGAGCTGCTGGAGCACCGGACCCAGTTCACGGTGATCGACCTCCCGGCCTTCCATGCCATCCCGAAGGACGACGGCACCCACTCCGAGGCGTTCATCATCATCAACTTCGCCCGCAAGCTCGTTATCATCGGCGGCACCAGCTACGCCGGAGAGATCAAGAAGTCCATCTTCACGGTGCTCAACTACCTCTTGCCGCAGAAAAAAGTGCTCTCCATGCACTGCTCCGCGAACGCCGCACAAAACGGCGACGTGGCGGTCTTCTTCGGCCTGTCTGGGACCGGTAAGACGACCCTCTCGGCTGCTCCCAATCGCCTTTTGATCGGCGACGACGAGCATGGCTGGGACGACCATGGGGTCTTCAACTTCGAGGGCGGGTGCTATGCCAAGGTGATCAACCTATCCAAGGAATCCGAGCCCGAAATCTACCAGTGCACCAGAAAGTTCGGCACCATACTGGAGAACGTGGCGATCGACACAATTTCCCGCAGAATCGACCTGAACGACGCCTCTTTCACGGAAAATACCCGGGCCTCCTACCCGATCAGCCACATCCCGAACATCATCCCTTCGGGCAATGGCAGCCACCCGACCAACGTCATCATGCTCACCTGCGACGCCTTCGGGGTGCTCCCCCCGATAGCGCGTCTCACACCCGAACAGGCAATGTACCATTTCCTCTCCGGCTATACCGCCAAGGTTGCAGGCACCGAGGCCGGCGTCACCGAGCCGCAGGCAACCTTCTCAGCCTGCTTCGGCGCACCGTTCATGGCACTGCGCCCCTCAGTCTACGCAGAGCTTTTGGTCAAGAAGATCGCTTCCCACAAGGTTAACTGCTGGCTGGTCAACACCGGTTGGAGCGGGGGCGGCCCCGGGGTGGGGAGCCGCATGAAGATCGGGTACTCGCGCGCCCTGGTCAACGCGGCGCTGGACGGCAGCCTCATGGCCGGGCAGTTCGAGAAGGAGCCCGTCTTTGGTCTCAGCATACCGAAGGCCTGCCCGGGCGTGGCGCAGGAGGTCCTCAACCCGAGAAACGCCTGGGCCGACAAGGGAGCCTATGACGTAACCGCTGGAAAACTGGTCGGGATGTTCCGGGATAACTTTCAGCAGTTCAAGGCGAATGTAGCCCCGGAGATTGCAGACGTTCTGTGATGGAGAGACTCACTGAAAGAAAAAGCCGGCAGAGCGAGAAACCCGCAAGGCCGGTTCAGATTAACGTGTTGGAGGGACTCTCGAGCGTTGAGGCAAGCAGCCGTCTTCATAAAGACGGACCAAATGCAATGCCGGACACCTCGGGACATCGGCTTCTGGATGTATTGGACAAGTTCTGGGCGCCTGTCCCATGGCTCCTTGAAGCGGCCATTGTCCTTCAGGTGGTGCTCCACAAATATGCCGAGGCTTGGGTCATTGCGATTCTCCTGGTCTTCAATGCGGCGTTGGCCTTTTTTCAGGAGGGTCGCGCCCAGTCTACCCTGGCAGCGCTCAAGTCGCGCCTCGCCCTTAATGCTACCGTCAGGCGCGATGGCGCCTGGACTACGGTGCCGGCGGCTGAACTGGTGACAGGCGACCTGCTGAAGTTGTCGCTTGGAGCTGTAGTTGCCGCGGATGTGCACCTGATCGAGGGCTCGGTCCTGCTCGACCAGTCGATGCTTACTGGTGAGTCTCTTCCCATAGAAGCCGGTCCCGGGGCGGATACCTACGCCGGGGCTCTCGTTCGGCGGGGTGAAGCAACTGCTGAAGTGACCGCTACCGGAATTAAAACCAGATTCGGACGTACCGCCGAACTGGTT
>JBEKFJ010000258.1:0-3752 GCA_050013355.1 Oryzomonas sp. | reverse complement strand
TGCCGCGCAGTGCGGGGGGTATGCATCGCCTGAATCCGTGACACCTTCACGGATTCAGGCGTCAAGCCGGCAGTACGATCCCTTCATCCAGGGCAAAGAGAAGAAAACGCCTGGTCTCGTCGGACTGGAGTCCCAGGCCTGCAGCGATAGCCTCGGCCGGGCTCCCGCCGGCCAAATGCTCCAGAAGGCGGAAATAGGGCTCGGCCAGGGACTCGGTACAGACCCCGTCGCTCCCGGGATAGATGGCGGCAAAGGAACCGACGGGGGCAAGAGCATCGGCCAGACGGCGGATATCCGGCACGCCGGCATCGAGTATTTCCAGGATCTCGTAGTGGAATTCCGCCAACCGGACCGAACCTGCCAGCCTCAGGGGCGTTTGCAGAAGCCTGCCCTTGTCCCCCATTCGCTTTGGCGGACGTTCCGGCGGGGTCAGCAGGGCGGTGGCATAGTGGAAATGATAGTCCACAAGGTCGAGAACCAACGGCAGGAGCCGTTTAAGGCCCGGTCGGCTGAACGTGCTGCCCAGGAAACTCCGTTGGAGCTGCCAGACCGCATGGTCGTCCAGGTCGCTTTCATTGGCCTGGCTTCCTTTCTCTGTAAGCAGCCATTCCGAAAACCGGTGCAGAAAACCGCTGGGGGACACCTTGAGGGGCTTGGCGACCTCATTGAACCAGGCTACGGCCTTGCCGCGGGTGTAGAAGATATCGCAGGCCGTTGCCAGGCGCTGTGCCATGGTCATGTCGTCGGCAGTGAAGGTGGGGGAGGAGAGCAAGGTGTAGGGAGGATGTGGCAGGTGTTTGAGGCCGATGGCGGCGCTCCGGTCGGCAAGGGAGGTGCCGGGCAGCACCGCCAGGGGGAAGATGTCGAGGTGATTGGGGTAGAGCGACAGGGCAAAGTCCAGGCTGCGGCGGAAACCTGCCAGGGTATCGCCGGGCAGGCCGTAGATCAGATCGAAGCCGAAGGTTGCGCCGCTTTGGTTGAGCAGGTTGATCCGTGCGATAAAGTCGCCGGGCCGGAACGAGCGTCCAACCCCTTGCAGTACCCGGCTGTCGGAGCTTTGCAGGCCGATCTGCAAAGAGCAGGTGATCTGTGCGAAAAGTCGGGCCAGTTCCGGGTCGATGAATTCGCTGCGGACCTCAAAGTGGAAATGTATTCCGGGTGCGACCCTTCCGATGAGCCTCAGGATGGCCTTGGCCCTTGCGATATCCTGGTTGAACGTGGAATCGAGCACAAAGACCTGGGTGATCCCGCCTTTGGCGAAATGGCGCAGCTCGGACTCGATCCGTTCCAGGGAGAACCGCCGCACGCCGTGCTGGCCGCGGGAGTCGAAACAGAAATCGCACTTAAAACCGCACCCGCGTGAAAGCTGCCACAGGATACCCGGGTAACGGCCCGAGTCCAGGATGCCGTTCAGGTAGGGGGAAGGGATGGCGTCGAGATCGGCCAGGGGCGCCGAAGGGGAGAAGGGGCGCGCCGTTCCCTTCAGGAGTATGCCGGGGATGCCTTCCATGGTTTGTTTGTCCTTCAGCCGGCCGCAGAGAGCTGCAAAGGGGGTTTCACCTTCGCCCACGATGACCAGGTCCAGCGCAGATCCGTCGAGCACGCCGCAAGGATCGGCCGTCGCTTCCGGTCCGCCGGCGAAGAGCAGCGCCTCCGGCATGCAGCGGCGCACCTTTGCCGCGATTTCCAGGCAAGCGGCGCGGTTCCACAGATACAGGGAAAAGCCGACCGCGGCAGGCTGCGATTCCGCCAGCTTGTCGGCGCACGCACGCGCATCGTCGCCGCTGAAGAAATCCACCAACTCTATCTCCAGGGCTGCCTGAGCTGCAAAGCCCTTCAGGAAGGCGTTGGCAAGGGGGACCGCCTGGGGGGAAGGGGCGGGATGGAGCGAGACAAGGGCGATGCGCACGGGCGCGAATCCTTTCAAGGGCATTGAGGCGAATGGCTGGGACATGGATTTTGTTGCCGAATGACGAAAAAGGCTAGCTTGGCCAGCTAACCCCTGTTGATGACGATCCCGCCGGATTTACATGATGTTTACTAGGTGTGGAGGCCAAAGTCAATAGTAAAATCAATAAGTTTGCCTCCGTGAAGCCGTGATGCGCCCGACGTGCCGGCTTATCGTTTACACTGCAAACGCCCTGAAATAGGCAAACTAATATGAGTATGTTGCCGTCAAGTGGCATTTTTATTGACAATTTGTGATTGATTTATGATATGTATATAACAAATAGGAGGAAGTTGGATTTAATACCCTGATTTATTTTTCAGGGGCCTTCGTTACGAAGGCCTATTCATACACTCGAAAGGAGAGCACAATGACCAAGGCAGAGCTGGCAGTAAAGATCGCAGAGGCGGCAGGAATCACCAAGACGCAGGCTGAAAAGGCCCTCAAGGGGTTCATCGATGCTACAACCGCAGCACTCAGGAGTGGCGACAAAGTTACCTTGATCGGCTTCGGTACCTTCAGCGCGGTCACGCGAAAGGCTCGTACCGGAAGGAATCCCCAGACCGGCAAGGCCCTCAAGATTCCAGCCAAGACCGTTGGCAAGTTCTCCGCTGGCAAACCCTTGAAAGACCTTAAAGCTCCTGTCCCGAAGAAAGCCGCTCCCAAAAAGGCGGCGGCACCCAAGAAAGCGGCTCCCAAAAAGGCCAAAAAGAAATAGCCCTGAATAAAGAAGGGCATTTCCTGGGCCTGGATGGCCGGGAACCACACTCAAAGGCCGTTTTCCAATAGAAAACGGCCTTTGCCGTTTCACTAATGGCAGGCAAAGGGGAAACAGCGTATGGATGACAGTAAGACCCCTGATGTATCCGAATTCGGACCGGGGCTTGCCGTGATTCGCAAGCGGCGCAGGTTTTTTTTCGCAACAGTCGCCGTCAATGTGCCGGCCATGTGGGTAATCCATTCTATTTCTCCCACCTATCGCACCATGGGCACCGCCATAGGAATATGGGTCGTTATCCTCGTCGTTTCCATGTTCCGGTCAGCCGTTTGCGTGTGTCCTCGCTGTGGAAACCTTTTTCATGTCAACGGCATGACCCTTCTCTATCTGCGCAAATGTCTCCATTGCCAGCTTCACGTAAACGCGGATAAAAAACCATTTATTGTGTAACATTCTTAGGAGTCGTTTGGTGATATTTGTTTAGATTGCTAATGGATTGATTTTTAAGAATTGGGGTTGGTAGGCGAAAAGGTGTCTTTCTTCATGATATATGTAACCAAACATTAACATCTTTTCAACTGCTTTTAAATAATTACCTGCTATTGTAACAATATGGGAGATGTAGGGCCTTAATTCGAAATACATATTGATGAAAAATGGATTGATGACCTGGATGAAGACGAGTGATAGGTGTGTTGTTATCTTGCCTAGTTTTGTTAGATGAGAACATTAAATCATGAAACCTGATAAAGACTGTCATGTTCACCAGATTGGTAATAGCAATTTTTATGCATGTGGGTCTAAGGACACACCCAGGAATAAATGCCCTTATTTAATGTACTGTGGTCAAGATTATAATTATTGTACCTACCCCGATCGGCATAAAATTCAGGAATGGTCACTCTTTGGAACTCCCCAAGTAAGTCACTTATAGACATCCTCAAGCATCACTCCTATAATTAGTTTCCGTCCGGAACAAACTCGGATTAATAAAGCGTCACAGAGAGGGCGAAAGCATGTCAAAGACATCGGCAGTCATTGTGATTATCATCATCCTTCAGACTTTGACTTGTACAGCTTATGCTC
>JBEKFJ010000257.1:0-5270 GCA_050013355.1 Oryzomonas sp. | reverse complement strand
TCAGGCGCTGGATGGTCTTCTTCTCAGGAGAGGACGTTAAGGTAAAGGTAACGGCATCGCCGACGCTCTCGATTTCTCCGTTATTCCTGATGATGCGGATGGCCTTGCGATGCGAGTACGGATTGAATGTCCCGTAATCGCCGTGAAAATTGCGTATCCTCAGCGAAATCGCCTTTGTCTGCTGATTGTCCGCGTGCGTCTCCATAAGGCTCCGCAAACGGGAAAGGTCCTTTTCATGGATGACCTCATCCGCCTGGAGATAGAATGCCCAGTCGCCGGTACATTCCTTCAGCGCTATGTTGGTCAGGTCGCTGAAGAACTCCCCCCCGCTCTTCTTGTCGTCGCGCCATTCGTTTTCAACGATCCTGATCTTGGGGCTATCAATGGCTTTGACCCGCTCCAGCGTGTCGTCGTCGGATTTACCGATGAGCACCACGTATTCATCGACGATCGGAAGGATGGAGAGGATCGACTCCACCAGCGGATATTCCAGCAGAACAGCATTTTTGACAATGGTGAAACCCGATACCTTCATCATCAACCTCCCTGGACCTTTTTATATCTCATCTTCAGGCCATCTTTGCCACCCCTTCAATCGCAAAATCCTCAGCGTAGCCCTGCTACGCCTGCGGTATTGCTCAATCAGGTGCGGCAAATCCGACCTAAATCTGAGCGTAAAACTCGGTACATCGGCAAATTCCAAGTCCCTTATTTTTTTGTAATTTCCCGCAGCTTCATATATTTTACAAACGTCAAGAGTGCTGTTGTCAGCGAGATTTCAAACCCTTCGATGCCGTCGAGCAACCCCAGCCGCAGCAGATACGTCTTGAAAAAGGCGAATAACGGCCTGACGGTCAGGTCGAACAGGGTGCACCGCCTCCCCTTCTCGAACATCTGGCGGGCGGAAAGATCGCTGTAGTGGTTGAGCTTGTTCAGAAGCGGTCCGATGCCGCTGAACGAATAGTGCAGCAGATGCCCCTGGCAGTCGGCGGCCGGGCTATCCGCAATGACCCGTTCATGCACCAGGCTGTCGGAAAAATGCGCCCTGCGGCGGTCGAACAACCGGATGGTGCGGTCGGGATACCAGCCGCAATGTTTGATCTCCCTGGTCCCGAGGAACGTCCGCCGGGGCACGGAATAAGCCGCCACGGCCCTGTCCGAGGCCAGGATGCCGCGTATCTCCAGAGCCAGTTCCGGCGTTACCCGCTCATCGCAATCGATATTGAGTATCCAGTCGTTGGCCGCCAAATCGACGGCTGCCTGTTTTTGCGGGCCGAATCCGCGCCAGGGGATATCGACAACCTTGTCCGTATAAAGGCGGGCGATCTCACGGGTGGCATCGCTGCTGCCCGAATCCACCACAACGAGCTCATCGGCCCACGACACGCTCTGCAGGCAGGCGTCCAGCCGGGCGGCCTCGTTCTTGGCAATGACGACGACCGACAAGGGGCAGTGGGTATGCGCGCCGGTTTCCGCCATTATGGAACCGCCAGTTCATGGAAAAGGTGTTCGGCGCTGTTGTGCATCTGCAATTCCCGGCCGGCTTTCAAGGCATTGTCCCGATATCTATCATACCCTTCCACCACCTGCATCACCGCCTTGAGGACGTTTTCAGGTTCCGTCGTGTCGATGACCAGGCCTGCGTCGTACCTGGCCACAACCCGCGCCATCCACGTATCCGACAATGTTATGACCGGGCTGCCGCTTGTCAGGGCATCCAGGGTCACCCCGCTGATGCGGTCGCTGAAGTCGTTCCGGGAATACAACTGAAGGCAGATCGCCCCCGCGAACAACCCCTGATAGTCGGACAGGGGGAGGGTTTCGGCAACACGCCTGACATGGGGGTAGGCGCACCTCTCCAGCCTCCCGATTGCCTGGCGGGTCGCGTCATCATACTTTTCGTAATGCTGCGCCGAGGTCTGCAAGGTGATGGGGATGCAGGCCCCCCTGGCGTTCAGCAACTCCACAAGATCCACGACTGCCGGGAACCCCTTGTCCTGCCGGGCTGCACCGGCAAACAACAGGTGGCTGAATCCCTGATCCGTAGCCGGCCGGACATCGGCATCGCGAGGCGTTATGGGATAGGGAACAAGCCGGGTATGGCTGAAACCGGCAGCTCTGAGTTCTTCACTGACCGAAGCGGACGGCGTCAGGACAACGATCTCCGGCTGACGGCGCGCCACTCTTTCAAGCTGGACGCGTTTGCTTCGGGAAGGCCTGAACCAGTGGATGTAGACGTAGACCCTGCCGGGGGCGATCCGGCCTGAGGCCGCCAGGTCAAGCAGCATGAGATCGGTCCTGCCGGCCGTCGAAACAAAGATTCGTTCATGGCCCTTCAGCAGTTTGCGGTAAAGCCACAACGCCTGAATACGCCGAATCTTGCGCATGAAAAACCGGTTGACCCGGACCGCGCCCGGAAACGCGACGTTTGCCGAACGGCCGCACCAGACGGTCAGGGGCGCGTCACCGGCGGCATTGATCAGACTCGATAGAAAGCTGAAACAGTGCCCGGCTTCGCCGGTCAGCGTCGGCTCGATGACGTTGAGGCGCTCATCCCTCATCCCTCATCCCTCATCCGCAGGGCAAGCGCCGCCGCTACCACGTCGTCCGCAGTAACCGCGGTCATGCAACAATGGTCGGTCGGGCACTCCCGCAGCTTGCAGGGGGCGCACCCCACGTCCTTGCGGACGATGACCGCCCTGTCGGTATAGGGCGCGGTGCCGGTATGGTCGGTGGGGCCGAAGATTGCCGCCAGGGGCACGCCGAAGGCGGCGGCGATGTGCATCGGGCCTGAATCGTTGGTCACCATGAATTCGCTGCGCTTGATGAGCGCCATCAGTTCCCGCACGGTGGTCCTGCCTGCCATGTTGAGACAGGCGCCTCCCAGGCGCTGCTCGATGTCGGCGGCAATGCCCGCCTCGCCGGGGCTGCCGAGGATCACGATCCGTGCCCGCCACTCCGCGGCGAGCCGCCGTGCAACGTCGGCGAACCTGTCCGGATACCATCGTTTGGCCGACCCGTAGGTGGCACCGGGGTTGATGGCGATCACGCCGTCTTCCGCCGGTATGCCCTCCCTTTCCAGCAGGGCCGCGGCGGCGCGGTCTTCTGCCGGGGTCGTGCACAAAAGCGGCGGCACATCTTTGCCCGTAATGCCGAAGTGGCGCACCAGGTTGCGGTAGTACAGGACCTCATGGCGGAGCAACGGCGTCTCATCCTCCGAATAGCGGCCGGTTAAGAGCAGGCTGCGGCCGTCGCTGCTTTTGCCGAGTCTGATCGGAATGCCCGCCAGCCAGGGCACCAGGGCGGAATCGAAGGAATTGGGCAAGATGATCGCCATGTCAAACGAGCGCCTGCGCAGTTCCGACGCCAGCCGGAGCCTTCCCCGCACCCCGCGGTGCGCACCGTTACGGTCAAAGACCATGACCTTGTCTACCCAGTCATGGGGCGAAAAGATTTCCGCCACCAGGGGGTTGGCCAGAACGGTAAGCTCGGCCCGGGGGTAGTGCTCGCGCACCATGGCAATGGCCGGCGTCGTCATGACCGCATCGCCGATCCAGTTGACCCCGCGGATCAGGATCCGGCGGATCTTGTCGTGTTCCGGAAGTGTCACGGGGTGTCCTTGCTTAGGAGGCTAGCATTGCGCTCAGATTTTGGTCGGATTTGGCGATTTTGGTCGGATTTGGCAGTAGCGATTGAACAAAACCGCAGGCGTAGCAGGGCTACGTCGAGGATTTTGTGATTGAGCTGCGGTCAAAGATGGCCGGAAGATGAGATGCAAGATGTTCATGTTATTGTTGCTAACCTCCTTAAGGCCGGTTGCGCCATTGCTTCGGCCTCGTCCGCCAGCAGGACCGGGATACCCTCGCGCACCGGAAATCGCAGCCCGCAGGGGCGGCAGAGCAGGTACCGGCCCTCGTCAAACAACGAGAGTTCACCCTTGCAGACAGGGCAGGCAAGTATGGATAGCAAATGTTCAGACAGCATCGAGCACCCAGTAGTAAATTTTTTTATTTTGCCACAGGCGAAGTTATTTTTGAAGTAAATTACTCAGCAGGCCCGTCAGGGGGGTGGGATCGTCAATGACAAGCTCAAGCCGGGCGAGCATGATTCTGTCGGCAAACTCCGGCGCACGGCGGCACAGCTTCACCCCATCCTTTTCCGTCGTCACGGCGCAGTCGGCGCCGCACGCCCTGAAGGCCGCCTCCAGCCCGGCCAGTTGGGACGGGGTATAGGCGGCATGGTCGGGAAGCGGGATGGTATGAACCACGTTCACCCCCAGGGCGCGCAACTCCTCGAAAAAGGGTCCCGGCTCCCCGATGCCGGCAAAGGCAAGTGCCTTTCTGCCCCGCAGGCTATCGAAGGATACGGCCGGCCCGCCTGCCAGGGGCACGGCATCGCCCAGGCAATGGCGTGCGGAACAGGTCGGTTTCCCTGCCAGGGGTGCAGGGGAGTGGCCCTGGGGACAACGGGTGTACATGACCAGATCGGCCCGCTGTATGGCGCTCAAAGGCTCCCGCAGCAGCCCGGCCGGCAGCGTCCAGCCGTTGCCGTACGGCCGGGTGCAATCCACCAGCAGGATATCCAGGTCGCGCTGGAGGCGCAGGTGTTGGAAACCGTCGTCCAGCAGGAAGATGTCGGGAGACAACCGCTCCATGGCCAGCATGCCGGCCTTGTAGCGGTCAGCCCCCATCACCACCATCAGGCCGGGCACCGTGGCGGCCAGCAGGTACGGTTCGTCCCCGCACTGCCCGGCATCCAGGCGGATTGTGCTGCCATCGGCGACAATGGCGGTCTCCCCTTCCATGCTGCCGCCGTACCCGCGCGACAGGACCGCAATCTTCAACCCCCGGCTGATGAGGAGTCGCGCGATGTAGGCCGTGGCCGGGGTCTTGCCGGTGCCGCCCACCGTGATGTTGCCCACCGAGATCACCGGCCTGGGGAGGCGCCTGGCCGTCAGGATCTGTTTCGCGTAGAGGGTGCTGCGGATGGCCTGGATGCTGGCATAGACGATGGCGAGGGGAGAGAGCGCAAGGACCGGCAGGCGCCCGGAAGGCCCCTGTCGTGTTCCTGCGGCGATGCTGCGCCAGTATGTGGGGAAGGAACCGATAATAAATCCGCCTTGGTGCACGAAAACTCCGGACCGCCGGGGAGCACGCCAGCGGTCCGGAACAAAACCATCAAGTCACCTCTAGTATATCTTTCGTACCGTATCGTTCAGGGTGTCGGTCACAAAGAGGCTGGTGCCGTCCGTGGTGATGCCGATGGGGCAA
>JBEKFJ010000256.1:0-6721 GCA_050013355.1 Oryzomonas sp. | reverse complement strand
TCACCATCGGCGTGGATACGGCTCTGAACGTCTCACTGGAAGCGATTGACCGGTTGAAGGTCACGGCCTCATCCCACCATCGCGCGTTCCTCGTCGAGGTAATGGGTCACAAATGTGGCTATCTGGCCCTTATGGCTGCCATCGCCGGCGGAGCCGAGGCGGTGGTCATCCCCGAGGAAGAGACCGACCCGGAAAACGTGGCCACCGATCTGTGTGCCGCTTTTGACAAGGGCAAGGCTCATGCCATCGTGGTGGTTGCCGAAGGCGCCCGATACAATGCCGAAGGAATGGCGCAGCACTTTAAAGCGCATCAGGAACGGTTGGGCTTCGAGTTGAGGGTGACCAAGCTGGGACATGTACAGAGGGGAGGCGCGCCAGGTTCGTTTGACCGTCTGCTGGGTACCAACCTCGGTGCAGCGGCAACGGATCAAATTACTATCGGCGTGCATGGGGTACTGATCGGGCTGCTCAAGGGCGAGATTGCAGCAACCCCGCTCGCCGAAGTCGTCGCCAACAGGAAGTCTCTGGATCTGCGCCCGCTGCGACTGGCGAGGATATTGGCAGAATAGCAAAGTCTTTGGAATTAACCCGTTGTCGAAACACGTTTTCTGTAAGTCTTACGATGTCTCGAGATCTTTAATATGCATGAGGTGGCAGTTCATGGCACTACGGGTCGCAATCAGGGGATTCCGGCCCCTCCTCTTTTTTTTGTATAACCCAGTGCCGACTATCAAATATGTTCTGGGACATGGCGGTAAAGTGGTACTAGCCTCTCATCTAGGCCGGCCCAAAGGGGAGCGAAATCTCAAATACACCATGGCACCAGCCTCAAAGCGTCTCTCTGAATTGCTCGATACGGTCGTAAAACAGGCGCCTGACTGTTTCGGCCCCGAAGTTACCAAAATAGTCGATGTCCTCAAACCGGGCCAAGTTGTGATGCTTGAGAATGTCCGTTTCTATCCGGGCGAAGAGAATAACAACGCTGATTTCGCCAGAAAGCTGGCTAATGGCTGCGAGATCTACGTCAATGATGCCTTTGCTGTCTCGCACCGAGCCCATGCCTCGGTGGAAGCGATCACCAGAATAATCCCCACCGTTGCAGCCGGTTTTTTGATGAAAAACGAAATGACCTTCTTCGACAAGGCCATGCGCAATCCGGTGCGTCCGCTGGTTGCTATTTTGGGAGGCGCCAAGGTGTCCAGCAAGTTAGATGTGCTGGAGGCTTTGATAAACAAGGTGGATAAAATTGTGATCGGCGGGGGCATGGCGTTCACCTTTCTAAAGGCTATGGGGTACTCGGTCGGTATGTCTCTGGTGGATGATGAGCTGATACCCACCGCCAAAAAGATCATGAGCAAGGCAAAAAGGAAGGGGGTAAGGTTCTACCTGCCGGTGGATTGTGTCGTGGCCAACGCCTTTGAAGCGAGTGCCACCAATTTTGTCACGACGGTTCAGGAGATTCCCGAGGGGTGGATGGCGCTCGATATCGGTCCTGCTTCGGCGGCACTTTTCAGTGAAACGTTCAGGGATGCTAAGACTGTTATCTGGAACGGTCCCATGGGTGTTTTCGAGATGGATGCTTTTGCCCGCGGGACCTTTGTTGTTGCCGAGGCAGTAGGTAACGCCTTTGCTACCACCATAGTCGGGGGCGGTGATACCGACTCTGCCGTACGCAAGGCCGGCGTTGCCGGCAAGATGAGTTTCATTTCAACCGGTGGAGGAGCTTTCTTGGAGCTCCTGGAAGGCAAAATCTTGCCTGGCGTAGCCGCGCTTGACATCAAGGTCCAAAAAACAGGTCGTAATGAACAAGTATGACGAACGAGTAATTAACAGGAGAGTAAAACGATGTTGAAACTGGTTCTGCTTCGCCACGGCGAGAGTCTTTGGAACAAGGAAAACAGGTTTACTGGTTGGACCGATGTGGATCTCTCTGAGCAAGGCAGGCAGGAAGCATGGCGTGCGGCCGGCATACTGAAGGTGCAAGGCTTTTCCTTTGATGTTGCCCACACCTCAGTCCTCAAGCGTGCCATCAGGACCTTGTGGATCGTTCTCGAAGAAATGGACCTGATGTGGCTTCCGGTGCACTGCTCCTGGCAACTGAATGAGCGGCATTACGGAGCGTTGCAAGGGCTCAATAAGCATGACACAGCAGAAAAATACGGTCTGGAGCAGGTGCAAAAATGGCGGCGCAGCTATGACGTACGTCCCCCTGCCTTGACAAATTCGGACTGGCTGAACCAAAGATCAGATCCGCGGTATGCGCATCTCAAAGATGACGAGGTGCCATCTGCCGAATCTCTCGCGGATACGCTCAGCCGTGTCACCCCATACTGGCATGAAGCAATAGCGCCCTATTTGCGGGACGGAAAGAGAGTCCTGATTTCGGCCCACGGGAACAGTATACGGGCCTTGGTCAAATTCCTCGATAACGTTTCGGATGACGAGATCGTCAGCCTCGAAATCCCTACAGGAGTCCCGCTGGTATATGAACTGGACGTTGACCTGAAACCGATACGGCACTACTACCTGGATGACAAGATATAATCAGACAGGATCACAGAGACGGTCTGCGGGCTGGTTTTTGATCAATGTTTTCCGGCACGGTTCACGCGCCCTGCCGGATCCTGGCGGTAGTAGGCGCTGAGAACGCCGTAGAGGTCGGGAGCATGCTCCTTGAGGGCGATGGGTCGGTCAAAGAACTCCTCGGTGGCCACGGCGAAGAACTCGGCCTCGTTCTTCGCGCCGTAGGAGTCGAGAAATGTTTTGTGACCCTTCTCGGCGAGGCCGCGCAGTCGCAGAAATTCGTGGGAGCAGACGGCTACCCATTCGGCGAACTGGTCGCGGTCATCGAAGGGCGGGGTGCCGTCGGCGGTCCCATCGAGCAGGTCAAGCTTGTGGGCGAACTCGTGGTAAACTAAGTTATGACCCAGCTCGGGGTGTCGCGCATCATGCAACGCTCGAAAACGCCTGGCTGGTACTCGGGGGTTACGACGGTGGAGGGGTAGACGAGGATCGACTCCACGTTGCGATAATAGTCATGGGGGAGTCCGAGTTGCAGCAGACACGCCTGGGCTGCGATGGTGACGCGAATTTCATCGGTGAGATCGAGGCCGCCGCAGCCCTCCCAGTGTTTCTCCTCCAGGAAGACCTGCATTGTCGAGCACAACTCAGTGCGCTCGGCGTCGTCGAGCATGCTGTAGTGAGCCACGTTCGCGCGCACGCAGGAGTCCCACTCGGGGGGAAACGGGCGCTTCCGCACCTCGTCGCGGTGATGGTCGCGGATCCAGTGGAACATGATGGACAGCCTCCTTTGGGGGGAGTGTAACACACTCCCGCCGCAAGGGCATAAGCAATACATCAACAAGCGTTCAAGACATGCCGGGATTCCGGAACTGAAAATGGAGCAACCCCAAATGAATACGCAAGAGCTTATAGACACTGCCAAGACCCTGGTTGCCGACAAGAAGGGCCTGTTGGCGATGGATGAAAGTAATTCAACCTGCAACAAACGATTTGCAAAGTTGGGGATTCCCCAGACCGAAGAGGCCCGGCGCGCCTATCGGGAGTTGATCGTAACGACGCCCGGTCTCGGTGATAGCATTAGTGGCGCGATCCTTTGCGACGAGACGATCCGTCAGCAAAAGAAAGATGGCACTTCCTTTGTCAAAGCCATCAGCGATGCGGGGATCATTCCGGGCATCAAGGTCGACGCCGGCGCAACGAACATGGCAGGTCATCCCGGAGAGAAAATAACCGAAGGTCTGGACGGGTTGCACGACAGACTCAAGGAATATTTTCACTTGGGCGCCCGTTTTGCCAAGTGGCGTGCAGTGATTGCCATTGGTGACGGCATCCCCAGCCGGGGTTGCATCGAGGCCAACGCGCAGGTGTTGGCCCGTTATGCCGCGATGTGCCAGGAAGCGGGACTGGTCCCTATCGTCGAGCCGGAAGTGCTCATGGATGGCGAGCATTCCCTGGAGCGGTGCGGTAAAGCAACTGAGGAAGTCCTGCAAACTGTTTTCAACCAGCTATATACACAACGGGTGTTGCTGGAGGGCATGATCCTGAAGCCGAACATGGTGCTTCCGGGGTTGGCCTGTCCCAAGCAGGCAACGGTGGACGAGGTGGCTGATGCAACGGTGAGGAGCCTTTTGCGAACAGTGCCGGCTGCCGTTCCGGGGATTGCTTTCCTGTCGGGCGGCCAATCCGGCGAACTGGCTTCGGCGCGTTTGAATGCAATGAATGTCATATTCAGGTCCCGGCTGCCTTGGGCATTGACATTTTCGTTTGCCCGCGCCATCCAGCAACCGGCAATGGAGATATGGCACGGCACTGAGGCCAACGTATTGGCGGCACAGCAAGCTTTATATCATCGAGCCTGTTGCAACCGGGCTGCGCGCCGTGGCGAATACAATGCAACCATGGAAAAGAGCTGAAGTTAGTTCTAACCCGAATCTAAACAAAGGAGCCCAAAATGCCCATTCAACTCAATGAAGAAAAAGACGGGACGTTGCTCGTCGTTCACGTCACAGGGAAGCTGGTAAAGACGGATTACGAACAATTTGTACCCGAGTTCGAGCGACTCGTCCTACAGCACGGAAAACTGCGCGTGCTGTTCGATATGACCGGTTTCCATGGCTGGGAAGCCGGCGCGCTGTGGGAAGACACCAAGTTCGCCATTAAACACTTCGGCGATATCGAGAGACTCGCAATGGTCGGGGAAAAGAAGTGGCAGCAGGGCATGGCGACGTTCTGCAAGCCGTTTACGAAAGCGACGATCCGATACTTCGATCACAACGCCGCCGTCGAGGCGCGGAAATGGCTGGAAGAATCTGGAGTGGCCTCATCCGATACAAGAGGGCAACACGGGCTTAATCACAAACTGCTTTTGCCGGAAGGGATACTCATTCTTGAGCCCGAAGCTCCGCTCGAAGCGGCCGATTTTGTGGGCGTTGACCACGAGATCGATCCCTACATCTCAAAACATGGAAAACTGCCGGGGTTGATGATCCACGCAAAAGTCTTTCCTGGCTGGGAAAATCTCGAAGCGTTTCTCGCGCATATAAGGTTCATCGAAGGGCATCTCCAAAAGGTCCAAAAACTCGCTATCGTGAGCGACAACCATATTCTCACTGAAGTGCCCAAGATCGCCGCCCATCTTGTGCGCGCGGAAGTTAAACATTTTCCGGAATCGGAATACGAAGCCGCATTGCAATGGCTGAAGGTTCAATAGAGTAGCGGGCAGGTTTCCAGAGTGCGACCAGGCGATGAAAGCGAGGTAGATTAGCAAGCCAGAAATGTGAGAGCCAACAGCAATAGGTAGGAAACCGTCGCGATTATCATGTGGCTATGAAAGTTGAACAAATTCTATCGAAGTAAATTGGGGGTCTGATGACTCGCAATGCGCCCAAATACCAGATGCTTTTGGAACTGGAGAAAAAGCTAGAGAAAAAACTTGAGCTGCCGATGCTCATTCTCAGTTTCGTCTGGCTTTGTATTCTAATCACCGAGCTCGCGTATGGCACGAATACGGTGCTATCTGACCTTGGCACAGGTATTTGGATTCTATTTATTTTTTACTTCATCATGCGTCTGTTGACTGTTGTCAATCGAATTGCCTTTCTCAAAAGGAATTGGCTCTTTGTTTTAGCCATTCTCGTCTCTATGCTGCGATTTGTTACTTATTTGCAGACCTTTCCGCTGGTACGTGCACTGACTGCAACTTTCGGAATGCAAGTGATTTGGATTTTTCTTTCAGCGGACCTGGGAATGCGTTCTATTCGACGCGCTCTTGGTCGTCGCGGTGCCGGTTATGCGCTCGTATTCACTTTTGTGGTGATTTTCGCTGGTGCAGCGGGGATGCTCCATTTTGAGAGAATACCCAATGACCCACAAAGCATTGACACTTATCCAAAAGCTCTTTGGTGGACGGCCATGCAGATGACGAACATTAGCACAGCCTATTCAATAAAGACGTCGGGTGGGCGAATTCTCTGCCTTGCCATTTCAATCTACGCGATCGCAATGTTTGGCTATCTCACCGCACTCTTTGCAACATTTCTTATTGATCGAGACGCCAAAGATCCAAAGATCGAAATTGCACGTCAGAAATCGCTTCAAGACCTTCAAGAAGAAATTATTCGTTTGCGCCATTTAATCGAAGACTTTGTGAACCGTCCTTCTGGTAAAAACCAAGGGTGAAGGAGTCAACCTTTATGGAAGAGGAAAGAACGTTTGCGGGAATTGAAATCAATACGTAAACAGCTCTGAAGGAAAAACCATGACTGATAAGCAAACACAACAACAGAATGAAATCGGTATGATCGGCCTGGGCGTCATGGGACGCAATTTCGTGTTGAACATAGCCGGCCACGGTTTTCTCGTAGCGGGTTATGACAAGGACGTGGACAAGGACGAGACCCTGCGCCGGGAATCAAAGGGACGTGATGTTTGCGGTGCAACGGATATAAAGGAATTCACCGGTGTGCTCCGGCAACCGCGCGCAATCATGATGCTGGTGCCCGCCGGTGCTCCGGTGGATTCGGTCATCGAGGATTTGGCGCCGCACCTGGACAAGGGTGATCTGATTATAGATGCCGACAACTCATACTTCAAGGACACCGACTTGCGTGCCCGTAACCTGGCGGCCAAAGGCATTCAGTTTCTCGGTGTGGGCGTGTCGGGTGGCGAAGAAGGCGCACGGCACGGGCTAAGCATCATG
>JBEKFJ010000255.1:3792-6302 GCA_050013355.1 Oryzomonas sp. | reverse complement strand
TGGCTTGGGCAGCCAAGCTCATCTCCGCCAGCAGGATGTCGTCATACCCTTCCAGATCGCCGGCGGTGGGCTCCCGGGAGACAAAGGCGCAGTAGGGGCATTTGCGGCGGCAGAAGGGGATATGGAGGTAAAGGCGTGTGAACATCAGGACGTTACATGGACGTTGGGGATTGCCGAAACTTTTAGAAACGTGGGCTTCATTTTTTCTTCTGGCTTTTTATATGCTCCCTGAAATGCTCAATGGCGGCGGGAAGAAGCGATATCAGAACCACTGCAACTATTCCCAGCAAGATCAATAGTTTTTTATCCGGCACACAACCCCCTCTTGAATGTATCTGTTATTTTTTCCGTTTATTTATAGGAAATCGGGGTGAAAATACAACATTTATAATAAGCAATGGTTCTTCACAATAATACAAATTCTTGCACGTGTCAGGGAATAGAGGCAAAGTAATAAAGTCAAACTCAATGAAATCAAAAATTTAGAAGACTGAAACTGAAATTATGGATTGCAATTTAAACCGGATTGAGTACAATGTGTTCACTCTACCACAAGGAGATTTGTCATGAGACGCGCAGTTGCCATCATTGTCGTCTTTACCGCCGTAGCGTTCGTCACGGTCGCAGCCCAGGCCGAGAGCAAGGGTGAGCAGATATTCAAGCAGAAATGCGCAATGTGCCACATCGTCAACGGCAAAGGGGGCGTCATCGGCCCGGAACTGACCAAGGTCGCGGCCAAGATGAAGGAGGGCGAACTCAAGGCCCAGTTGGAAAACCCCAAGAAAAAGAATCCCTCCACCTCCATGCCGTCTTTCAAGACCCTTCCCAAGACGGATATGGACGCCCTGCTGGGGTTTCTGAAGACTCTGAAGTAGCAGCGACGCGAACCGATGGCCTGCCGAACGGCGGGCCTTTTTTCTTTGAGGGCTTATGCGACTGAGGGAAGACCAGATACACCGCCTGGCCGAAAAGGTGTACAATGACCTTGCCAACGAGGGGCTGATCACGCCCAAGGGGGAGCGGGGCGCCGTGGTGGCGGGGATCGTCAAGGCCATAAGCCAAGATTTCAGCCGCGAGCAACAGTTGGAGCGCGACGCCGAACGGCTGCTGGACGAGACCGTTACCGCCATGGGGCGGGGCGCCGCGGAGATCGACCGGCGCAAGATGCTCAGGATGATCAAGGAAAAGCTGGCAAAGGAACGGAAGATCGTATTATGAGCCTCTCCGAAGACCGCATTTCCCACATGGCCCACGAGGTCGTTGATTTCATCTGGCGCGAAGACCTGGCCGATGTAACCGACGAAAGCCGGGCCCTGGCCCGGGTCAAGCAATCCCTGGGCGCCTTCTTCGGCGCCGTGGAGGAGATCGACGAGGCGGTGCGCTCCAAACTCAGGAACCGGGCTCCGGGAAGCCGGGACTGGGATATCCTCTACCAGAAATTCTACCAGGAAGAGCTAGCCAAGCGGCACCTGTAACTAGTTTCCGTCCGGAAAGGGTTCTTTTCCGCCCATGCGGCGTCAATCTTCGGGCTTGCTTGTGACTTCGGCCGTTGGCCTCACCCTTCGGGCGCCTTCGCGGTCCAATTTTGCAAGCAAAATTGTGCGGGTACTGATGTACGCCTCCGCGCAATCCCTTGATTTCCTGGCCTGGACAAAAAAGCCCTCCTTTCCGAATCGGAAACTGCTCGTTTCTCATCCGGAGTTTCCGGATGGAAACTAGCTACAAAAAACAGAAAGATCGAAGACACATGCTCGACCCCGAACTCACAGCACAGCTCAAACGGGTGCTGACTTCGCTGGAACAACTCCTCCCGCGACCCATCCCGCGTATCGACTGGTCCGTCACCTCCGCCGCCAACTGGCACCGCCATTCCTTTGCCGGTTACCTGGAGCCGCTGGACGTGGTGGCGGGCATCACCCTGGACGACCTCCTGGGTATCGACGAACAGAAGCGGGTGATCGAGGAGAATACCCGCCAGTTCCTGGCCGGGCTGCCGGCCAACAACTGCCTGCTGTGGGGGACCCGGGGGACCGGCAAGTCGTCCCTGGTGCGGGCCATCCTCGACAGCTATGCGGTCCAGGGGCTGCGGGTCATCCAGGTGGACAAGGACGATCTGGTGCACCTGCCGGATATCGTCGATGTCATCAAGTCAGAGCCGTACCGTTTCCTCGTATTCTCCGACGACGTCTCCTTCGAAACCGGCGAGTCCAGCTACAAGATGCTGAAGAGTGCCCTGGACGGCTCGGTCTACGCGCCGCCGGAGAATGTTCTTATCTACGTCACCTCCAACCGCCGTCACCTGATACCCGAGTACGAAAGTGACAACCGCGGGGCCATGCTTTATAATAATGAAATACACCATGGCGAGGCGGTGGAGGAGAAGATCTCCCTGTCCGGGCGCTTCGGCCTCTGGGTGGGCTTCCATCCCTTCAGCCAGGACCAGTACGTGGAGGTGGTCCGACAGTGGGTGGGCAAGCTGTGCGCCAGGTTGGACACGGAGCCGATCTGGG
>JBEKFJ010000255.1:0-3779 GCA_050013355.1 Oryzomonas sp. | reverse complement strand
CAGGCGGCCATCCTCTGGTCCCAGCAAAAAGGGGATCGCAGCGGCCGCATCGCCTACCAGTTTGCCAGTCATTGGGTGGGAAAGCGTTTGCTGGCCCAGCGTTAAAAGCGGACTTCCGCCACAGTTAAATCGAATCATTACACAGCAGGGCCATGGGCACGTGCCCGCGGCCCTTTTTCTCGAAAGGCAGGTTCATGTTTCACGCTCCATATAAGCCGTTCCTGGTCGTCCTGACCGGTGTCTGTCTCTGTCTCCCCGCCGCAATCTCATCCCGTGCCGACGATCTGGTGTCCCTCGCTGCCGCACAGTTCCGGGAAAAGGATTACAACGATGCCTACAGCCTGGCGAAAAAAAGCGCCGAATCGCCCCAGCGCAGCTTTCTGCTCGGCACGGCCGCCCTGCGCATGGGAAAGGGGTACGAGGCCCTGCCCCTGTTGGCCGACGCCGAGCATAAGCTGCCGTTGGTGGCGGACTACGCGGCCCTGTACCAAGCCGAGGCGCTGGTGAAACAGAAGCGGTATGCCGAAGCCGCGGCCAAAGCGGGGGTCGTTGCCAGGGCCTATCCCGGCTCCCTGCTGGTCCGCCGCGCCGACAAGCTGGCCGCGGACAGCCTGTTCGGGGCCGGTGATTACCGGGGGGCGCTCAAGGCGTACCAGGCATTTGTGGAGCAATACGCCGCCGGCGGAGACTCGGTTGACGCCCTGTTCCAGTCGGCCCGCAGCCGGGAGGAGATCGGCGACAAGGAGGGGGCGGCCCAGGTCTATCGCAGCGTCTGGTTGAACAACCCGACCTCGGCCCAGGCAAAACAATCACGGGAACGGCTGGCCGACCTGGAGAAGAGCGGCGTCAAGGCCGTCGGGTTTGCGCCTGAGGAGCTTCTCCGCCGGGCCTCCTGCCTGTATACCCGTAACGAGTTCACCGCGGCCCTGAAGGCGTTGGCAACGATCCAGACCGATGGCCAGCCCCCGGGCTTTGCCAGCAGGGTGGATTTACGGACCGGTATGACCCACTACCGCCTGCGGAATTTCATGCTTGCCGAGAAGTATTTCCTCAGGGCAACCGCAAGCCCTGTGGCGGACATCAGCTCCGAGGCGCGCTTCTGGCGGGCCAAGTCCCTGGAGCGCCTTGATCAGAATGCGCAGGCCTATGCCCTCTACATGGAACTGGTCGACGAAGGGAAGAAGCAGGAGTTCGCCGATGAAGCCCTGATCGAGGGGGCCGGCCTGCGCAAGAACATGGGGAGTTTCGCCGAGGCGGCACGCCTGTTCGAGCTGCTTCCCAAGAGCTTCCCCGAATCGAAATTCGTGCCCCGCGCCGCATGGGAGGCCGCCTGGTGCCGTTACCTGGCCGGCGACTACGCCGTGGCCGCCGAAGCGTTCAAGGTGCAGCTCAAAGATGATGGCATGCGGGAAAAGGCGCTGTACTGGCTGGCCAGAGCGCTGGAAAACACGGCGAATGCCGCTGCCGCTGCCTATTACCGCCAGCTTACGGATGAATACCCGGCCGGATTCTACGCCACCTGGTACCGGGACCGGCAGGGCATCGCAGACCTGCGCCAACCCTTGGGCCAGCGCAATGCCCTAGCGGAGTTGCCGCTGGTGTCCGGATTCGAGAAACCTCGCTTGTTGGCTGCTTTGGGGATGGTGGAGGAGGCGCGGGCCGAGATGGCGGCTGCCCGCAAAAGGATCGGCGACAGGAAGGTGTCATTCCCGGGACTGGCCCGCACCTACCTGGAGACCGGGGACTATGGTTCAGCCATTGCCTTGTTCCTGCAAAACCGGCCGATAAAGTGGGAAACAGCGAGCCTGCCGCTCTGGACGGCCGGTTATCCGGCGGCCTATACGGAACAGATCCGGCAGCAGGCTGCCGCCAACGGCCTCTCGGAGGGGCTGGTCTTTGCCCTGGTCCGGGCCGAAAGCAGTTTTTCTCCGACCATAAAATCCGGCGCTGGGGCCATTGGCCTGATGCAACTCATGCCGGCCACTGCCAGGCAGACGGCAGGGGAGAAGGGGCATTTCGACCCGCAGCGTCTGGTTTCGCCCGATTGCAACCTCACGCTGGGCACCAAACATCTCCGGGATCTGCTCAAGGGGTTTGATGGGGATGTGGTCTATTCCATCGCCGCCTACAACGCCGGGGCAACGGCTGTGGAACGGTGGAAGAAGAGCTTCAAGGGTTTGAAGAAGGACGAGTTCATTGAAAACATCCCCTACCAGGAGACGCGGGAGTACGTGAAGAAGGTCTACGCCTCTGCCGCCACCTACCGGCAGTTGTACGGGATCAAGTAGGCCGCGGCGCGCTCTTGCCGATTGCATTCGGCAAGGGATTTCCGTATACTTCAATATTTAACAACTATGTGGGGGGAGAGATGATTCAGATCGATTTCGACAAGATGGGCGGCCTGATCCCGGCCGTTATCCAGGACCATGCCTCTGGCGAGGTGCTGATGGTGGCCTTCATGGACAAGAAGACCCTGGACCTGACCCTGGAGAGCGGCAAGACCTGGTTTTACAGCCGCACCCGCAACAAGTACTGGATGAAAGGTGAGGAGTCGGGCAACACCCAGGAGGTGATGGAGGTGTTGACCGACTGCGACGCCGACACCGTGGTGATCAAGGTCAGGCAGAACGGCCCGGCTGCCTGCCATACCGGCAACCGCAGTTGTTTTTACGTCAAGTGGGAGAACGGTGAATGGGTGGAACATTCGAACCCGCTCTTCAACCCGGACGAAGTATATAAGAAGGGATGAATGCGAAGGGATGAATGCGAAGGGATGAATGCGCCTTTTCCGCAATCCCGGCGTTGACCTTCGGGATGCTGTCGTGCGGCGTAGCGCTGCTACGCCTCCTCGGCATCCCTCGGTCGCCTTGGCCTTGCGAAAAAATCGCATCCACCAGGAAAATCGACATCAAGCGAGGTTGTTATGTCTAATGTTTTGAACTTTGGAATACCTAAAGGGAGCCTGGAAAACGCCACTGTCGAGCTGTTCAGCAAGGCCGGTTGGCAGATCAGCATCTCGTCCCGCAGCTACTTTCCCGGCGTCGACGACGTCGAGATGAACTGCAAGCTGATCCGCCCCCAGGAGATGGGCAAGTATGTGGAGCGCGGCACCATCGATGCCGGGATCGCCGGCCGTGACTGGGTGCGGGAGAACCAGGCGGATGTTGTCGAGGTCTGCGAGATGGTCTACTCCAAGGTGTCGCGCCGCCCGGCCCGCTGGGTGCTGGTGGTGGCCGGCGACTCCAAGGTCCAGGGGCCGGAGGACCTGCACGGCGCCACTATCTCCACCGAATTGGTCGGTTTCACCGAGCGCTACTTTGCCGAGCGCAACATCCCGGTCAATGTGGAGTTCTCCTGGGGCGCCACCGAGGCCAAGGTGGTTGACGGCCTGTGTGACGCCATCGTGGAGGTGACCGAGACCGGATCGACCATCAAGGCCAATGGCCTGCGCATCGTCTGCGAACTGATGGAGTCCGTGCCGGTCATGATCGTCAACAAGGCATCCTGGGCCGACCCCTGGAAGCGGGAAAAAATCGAGCAGATCGCCACGCTCCTGAAGTCGTCCCTTGCCGCCGAGGGGATGGTGGGCCTCAAGATGAACGCCCCGGCCGACCGGATCGAGGCCATCACGAAGGTCCTGCCCAGCCTGAAGAATCCGACCATCTCGAACCTTTACAACTCCGACTGGCTCTCTGTGGAGAGCATCATGTCCGAGAAAGAGGTGCGCCGTGTCGTGCCCGATCTGTTGTAACTTGGGGCAGAAGGGATTATAGATTATC
>JBEKFJ010000254.1:0-3819 GCA_050013355.1 Oryzomonas sp. | reverse complement strand
AGGCCCTGCGGAGGCGTAGCAGGCCTACTCCGCCGAAGCAGCTTTGGCTGCGAAGGCCGGGCGCTACGCCGCACAAAAGGGACTTCGAGGACGAAGGCCTGATGGCTGTTTTTCAACAACCTACTTGTAAGGTATCAGCTTGGCAATATTTTTCTGATCCACATCAGCCACCATGGAGCTGTGGCGAAGGTGCCGCTTGTTCTTGCGGGTCTTGGGGGTCAGGATATGACTGGTAAAGGCATGGCTGCGCTTGATGCGCCCGCTTCCCGTCTTTTTGAAGCGCTTGGCGGCGCCGCGGTTTGTTTTGATCTTCGGCATAGGTTCTTCTCCTTATGTATATATGGTAGACCGTAATTGGAATCCGTTATTTTTTCACCTTCGGTGCAACAATCATGAACATATTGCGGCCGTCGACACGTGGCTGGGATTCGATCACGGCAACATCCTGCAACTCGGCGGCAAAGCGCTCGATTACGGCGCGCCCGATATCCATGTGGGTGATCTCCCTTCCCCTGAACACCAGCGTCACCTTTGCCTTGTTCCCCTCTTCAAGGAAGCGCCTGACGTGCTTGATCTTGAACATGAGGTCATGATCATCGGTTTTGGGCCGCAGCTTGATCTCTTTGACCTCGACATGAACCTGTTTCTTCTTGGCTTCCTGCAGCTTCTTGCTCTGCTGGTACTTGAACTTGCCGTAATCCATGATCCGGCAAACCGGCGGATCCGCTGTCGGCGAGACTTCCACCAGGTCAAGCTGCTGCTGTTCGGCCATTTCGAGCGCTTTGGAAGTCGGAATGACGCCGAGCGCCTCCCCATCGGCGCCAATGACACGGATCTCTGTGGCGCGGATGGTGTTGTTGATGTTCACGGTCGGTTTTGCTATGACTACACCCCCTGAATTACTTGAAGTTTTTGCATTCCACGGCAACGAAATCGACGAATTCGGCTGGCTTCATGGGATGTAGGTTCTTGCCGTCGCGATAGCGAGGCGTCACCGTACCCTGCTCCACTTCCTTGTCGCCGATCACCAGCATGTAGGGAACCTTCTGCAACTGGGCCTCGCGAATCTTGAAGCTCAGCTTTTCATTGCGAAAATCCGATTGCACCCTGACGCCGGCCTCCCTGAGATGGGCAAACACCTCTTGGGCAAACGAAATCTGGTTATCGGTAACGGTCAACACAATGGCCTGAACCGGCGAGAGCCACAGCGGGAAGCTGCCGGCAAAGTGTTCTATCAGAACACCGATAAAGCGCTCAATGGAACCGAGGATCACCCGGTGAACCATAACAGGCCGCTTCTTCTCCCCATCCGGTCCGATATAATGGAGATCAAAGCGCTCCGGAAGGGTAAAATCGCACTGAATAGTAGCACACTGCCACCGTCTGTCAAGACAATCGCGCAATTTGATGTCTATCTTGGGGCCGTAGAAGGCGCCGTCCCCCTCGTTGATCTCGTAAGGACGACCGGTATCCTTGAGAGCGGACTGAAGCGCATTGGTGGCCAGATCCCAGGCTGCGTCGTCGCCGATGGACTTTTCCGGGCGGGTGGACAATTCCATCTCGTAATCGAACCCGAAGATCGCCATGACATCGCTGACAAAGGAAAGAACCCCCTTGATCTCGGCGTCCAATTGTTCGGGAGTACAGAGTATATGAGCATCGTCCTGGGTGAAGCAACGCACCCGCAAAAGGCCGTGCAGTACGCCGGCCCGCTCGTGACGGTGCACCGTACCCAGCTCGAAAAAGCGTAACGGCAGGTCGCGATAACTGCGGAGCTGGGATTTATAGATCATCATGTGGGCAAGGCAGTTCATCGGCTTGATGCCGAACCCCTGCTCGTCCACCTCGGTGAAGTACATGTTCTCGCGGTAGTTCTCGTAGTGTCCGGAGCGCTGCCACAACTCGGTCTTCAGGATCTGGGGCCCCACCACGATGTCATAACCGCGCTTTAGGTGCTCCTTGCGTTCGAAGTCTTCCAGGACCGTGCGCAGCATGGCCCCCTTGGGATGCCAGATGGCAAACCCGGCGCCCACCTCGTCTGAGAAGGAAAAGAGGTCCAGTTCCCGGCCCAGTTTGCGGTGGTCGCGGCGCTTGGCCTCTTCCAGACGGTTCAGATAGGCCTCAAGCTCCTTCCTGTCGACAAAGGCCGTGCCGTAGATGCGCTGCAGCATGCGGTTCTTCTCGTCACCGCGCCAATAGGCGCCGGCGATGGAGAGCAGCTTGAATGCCTTGATGCGGGAGGTGCTGGGCACGTGCGGGCCGCGGCAGAGATCGGCAAAACCGCCCTGCGTATAAACCGACACCGTTTCAGCGCCGATATCGTTGATCAGTTCGGTCTTGTAGGGCTCGCCCATTGCCTCGAACATGCGGACGGCCTCGGCGCTGGACAGGACCTGACGCCCGACCTTCAGATCGGCGGCAGCGAACTCGGACATCTTGGTTTCGATCCGCTCCAGGTCTTCAGGGGTAAAGGGCCGCTCCACATCGAAGTCGTAGTAAAAGCCGGACTCGATGGACGGTCCGATGGTCACCTTGGCCTGGGGAAACAGCTCTTTTACCGCCTGAGCCATCAGGTGGGAGGCTGAATGCCGGATAATATCCAGGGCTTCGGGGCTTTTTTCGGTGATGATCTCCACCTGTGCCCCATCGCTTAACGGCACAGAGAGATCCACCAACTCGCCGTTGACCTTGCCGGCCAAGGCGGCTTTTGCAAGACCGGCTCCGATGGACGCCGCCAGATCGAAAACGCTCGCACCTGCGGGAAGCTCCCTTACGGAACCGTCAGGAAGCGTGATATTGATACTCGCCATACCAATCTCCTGTGTTACTTTCGACCTTGAGGCATCCAAACAGAAAAGGCATCGAAACATCGATGCCCGCGCTTGCCGCTTTGCTTAAGCACTGCTTCTATAATGGTAGGCGCGGGCGGTCTCGAACCGCCGACCTCTACCGTGTCAAGGTAGCGCTCTCCCCCTGAGCTACGCGCCTGCACAAGAAAGCTGGAAAGTAATAGCAACATACCGCGGGCTTGTCAAGCAGATATTTACGGAATGTTACCGCAACTGTTTGCCCTCTTGCGATACATGAAACGATCCATGCAAAACTGACGCGAGATTTTTCCCAATGGACACTTCCCGTGCGATGGCAGAACGTCAAACAACGATCCCAAGCATGTCTCAAAGATCAACATGATCAAGGGATTTGGCACCTGTAATCGAGGAAGAACGGGAAAATAGCCTGATGGATGGAAAGCCGAGTGGTACCAGCATCTGGCTGTCGATACCACTCGGCACGCTAAAACGAGGGGGTTCGGATGGGGGCATTATTGACAACCTGTTACCTTTTCTGAAAATTCTCCAAGATTACCATTGTCATTAACTTTGATATCCAGGGTAACCGGAGCCCCACCGGTTGATGCGGTGTTGTATACTATCTTGTATTGCGAGGTCAATATTTGAGAAATATTAAGGTATATGCCTTGCAGAGCAGCAGCATCCGAAGCCGAAGCCGTAAAAGCCTGTCCGCCGGTCTGAAGTGCCAATTGCTGCATCAGTGCCGGGTAGGAATGGTTTGGATGGAGAACCGTGACCGTGAAAACCGGTATTTTCTGGGCAATGGCGTGGTTGATCAGATCGGGTAAGGTATGTGTTATTGAATAGTCCTCACCGTCGGAAAGCAAGATTACGATTCGCTGGTTGTTGGTCCGGGCGGCGGTATTATCGACCGCGGCATAGGTTGAATCCCAGATTAACGACGATGACGTATCATAGGTGTAGGGGGCATCGATAGCGGTGTTCGCATCCTGCACCTGCACAGGGG
>JBEKFJ010000253.1:0-3852 GCA_050013355.1 Oryzomonas sp. | reverse complement strand
TGGAGGCGGGGTTACTTGCTGAAGAACAGAAGGTTCATAGTTTTTTTCTGTGATATATCCCTGGTCTGCGCGGCCCTGGTATTATCCTTTCTGCTCCGCTTTGATTTTCGTATCCCTGTTGATGAACAGGCTGTTTTTTGGGATTGCCTGCTGGTAGTTGCGGTTCTGCAGCCTTTGACTTTCGCCGCACTCGGATTCTATCGCAGCCTCTGGAGCTATGCCTCGCTCCGGGATGCGGTGGCCATCCTCAGGGGGGTCAGTTTGGCCGCTCTGCTGTCCGTGTTTGCCGTTGTCTACATGCGGCCTTTCGCGCCGATTCCCCGTTCGATCTTCATCCTCGACTGGTTTTTTCTTTTTGGCCTGGTCTGTTCCAGCCGCCTTGCCTGGCGGATGTACCGCGAGAACTTCGTGAAGCCCCGGACCAACGGGGGGGCCAGGACGCTGATCGTGGGCGCGGGGGAGGCGGGGAGTCTCCTTTTGAAGGAGATTCACCGGCAGCCGGTTGCTTCATACAATGTCATCGGTTTTGTTGATGACGATCCGGCGAAAAAGGGGATGTGGCTCCACGGGGTTCCCGTGTTGGGGAGTATCCGGCACCTGCCGGCGCTTGTCGGGGAGCACGGGATTGAAGACGTAATCATCGCCATGCCGTCGGCAAACAAGAGCGTTATCCGGAAAGTTCCGGATATCTGCCGTCGGGCGCGGGTGCGCTTCAAGACCCTGCCGAGCATAGCCGAATTGATCGACGGCACACTGTCCATATCCCAGATCAAGGATGTGGAGATAGAGGACCTGTTAGGCCGTGACCCGGTTCTCCTCGATGAGCAGGGGATCGCCAACTACCTGACCGGCAAGAAGGTCCTGGTCAGCGGCGCCGCCGGTAGCATCGGCAGCGAGATCTGCCGTCAGGTGGCGCGGTTTTCTCCCCTTAAGCTCATCCTCTTCGATAACTCCGAGACGCCGCTCTATCATATCGAAAAGGAACTGGCCGCCGCCTTTCCCCATCTGCGCATTGTCCCGGTAATCGGCGATGTCAAGGACGGCGCCAAGGTGGCAACGGTCTTCAACGAGTTTTTACCGGAAGTCGTTTTCCATGCGGCGGCTTACAAGCATGTGCCGCTCATGGAGTACAACCCGGTGGAGGCGATCACCAATAATATTTACGGCACCAAGGTTATGGCCGATGTGGCGCGGCGCTTCGGCGTCAGGGATTTCGTGATGATTTCCACCGACAAGGCCGTGAACCCGACCAGCGTGATGGGCGCAAGCAAGCGGGTGGCCGAGTTGTACGTGCAGGCGCTGGCGGAGAGAAGCGCGACCAGGTTCGCCACGGTCCGTTTTGGCAATGTTCTGGGGAGTAACGGCAGTGTGATCCCGATGTTCAAGGAGCAGATCAAGAGTGGCGGTCCGCTTACCGTTACCGACCCCGAGGTCAGGCGGTATTTCATGACCATCCCCGAGGCGTCCCAACTGGTGCTTCAGGCGGGCTGCATCTGCAGCGGCGGCGAGATTTTCGTTCTCGACATGGGAGAGCCGGTCCATATCGTCAAGCTTGCCGAGGAACTGATAAGGCTTTCCGGTCTGGTCCCTTATGAGGACATTGACATCACGTTTACCGGCCTGCGTCCCGGGGAGAAACTCTTCGAAGAGATAATCCTGGAGGGCGAGGGGATCATGCCGACCGCCCATGAGAAGATCAAGGTGCTCTCCTCCGTTCACCACGATCCTCAGTGGCTGGCGGATGAAATGGAAAAGCTGTTTGCCGAGGCAAAACTGTCCAATGTTCATGGCATGATGAAATCGCTGCGCCGGCTCGTTCCGGAGTTCAAGCCGGTGTACCACTTCAAAACCGCCCCGCCTCCCGTTTTCAAGAGAATGCGCCCCGACATCTTTCCCGTTGCTAAAGCCGGCAAAACGGCTGCATCGGCCTCGCGAAATGCCGTCCCCCTGGCCGTGGTGCCACCTCCATCCCCCCCGACCACGCCGGCCTCACTCCCCACAACCATCACCCCGACCTGATTGCCGCACACTATATTCATATCCGTGCGTCCAGAAGGTTGTTGACGAAATCAAGCTCCTATTATAACATCACCATAATTTAATCCGGTAGAGACGCAAGATCCTGCGTCTCTACCGATTTTCGGAGGGGCGATGTCTTTCAATTTCCGGGGAAAAGCCGTTATTGTTTTTCTCACCGGTTTTCTGCTCCTGACGTTTATTGTTCCACCGCAAGCCCGGGCGCTTGCTTCCAACAATATCCCCCTGGACAGCCCCGTTTATTATTACCTGGACAAACTTGCGGCCTTCGGTCTCATTACGAGTGATTTCAAGGGGATCAGGCCGATTACCAGGGCCGAGGCCGCAAGGCTCCTTTTTGAAGCGGAGAAGAACAGGGCTGCGGATCAAGAACGCGCCGGCACAGATGAAGACCAGGATTATTACCAGTCTGACTGGGATTCTCCCGGTCCGGCAAGCCTGGCCGGCGGGGGTGTGCTGGCGGCAGAAATGATCCGTGAACTTTGCCATTACCTCGAAAGGGAAATCACCCTGCGTGATGAGCCGGAATCCGTCCCTTTCCTTGACGCCATCCCCATATCTTCGTTCCGGCTGCGCTATGTCAATGTGGATGGAGTGCCGCGCAGCTACGAGCGCCTGGTCCATGATGCAGGGGGAGACGGGGTGTTCGGTATCGGTTCGGGGCTCAGGACCCGCACACCTTTTCCGGCAGGGGTCGTCCAGCAGCACGGCAGCGAAGGGACCCCGCTTCTGGAGAATAATGAAGGGGTCATCTACAAACACGGGAGCAATGCCGAACTCCGTTTCGAGAGCCAAGCCTTTGCCGGCAGATACGTAAGCGCCCTGGTAGAGCCGATGTTACTCTACTCGAAAAGTGGCGACCTGCAGCGGGGACGTTTGAACAAAGGGTATGTCAAACTCGGCGGCGGCTGGCTTGAGCTGGAGGTGGGGCGCGACGCCAACTGGCTGGGGCTTGGCGAGCGGGGGAACATAACCCTGACCAATAACGCCGCGAATCTTGACATCGTCAAGCTATCGAGCCCGGAACCGCTCGATGCATGGATCTTCGGCAAGCTCAAGTATGCCGTTATATTTTCCCGGTTGGATAGCTCCGATGCGGGCGGGGTGGCGCGACGGCCCTATTTCATGGCAATGAAGATTTCCCTGAAGCCCGCCCCCAACCTGGAACTGGGGCTCAACATCGGCAAGGAGATGGGCGGGCCGGGGGTGAACAACAGCCTGAGCTCTTACCTGAAAGGGATTTTCGGCGGGACTAATTCCGACAACACCAACAGCCTGGGTGGGCTCGAAATAAGGCTGCGCCTGCCTTTCCTCCGCAATACCGAACTGTACGGCGAATTTTCCGGGGAGGATTCGGCGAAAGTCTGGCCCACGGCGGAGAGCTACGTGGCCGGAATATTCATTCCCCGGTTGACCGCCGACGGCAAAAACGATTTCCGCTTCGAGTACTTTATCGGCCATCCGCAACTCTATACCAACAGTACCTTTCCGCAGGGATATATCTATCGCGGCCTGCCGCTCGGCCATTCCCAGGGGGGGGCGGCTGAGGATTTCTTTGCCCGCTACCGCCACTGGTTTACAGCCAGGAACTACATCGCGCTCGATTATATCCACACTGAACGGGGAAATCTGGGGAGGGTGCCGGTAAACGCTGCGGGCCAGCTTGACCTGAACGGCACCATGCAGGCCGTGGAGAGGACCAACGCCGCCCGCATATCGTGGAACATCCCCATCACCAAGCGCGTTGACGCCACATTCATGTACGGATGGGAAAGAGTGAACAACCTCAACCTCGTAGGCGGGGTACAGCAGACC
>JBEKFJ010000252.1:0-4439 GCA_050013355.1 Oryzomonas sp. | reverse complement strand
TCCGCCTTTTCAGGACTTGCGATCAGGCCGTGCCCTTCGCCCATCTGGCCGCCGAAAATGGTGAAGTCGGCACCCTTGTCGATAAATGCCAGCGGCGCGGAGGTACCGAATGATCCGGCATCAAGCTTACCGGTCTTTATGGCGGTCAGGCCCTCACCGGAATTGGTGAAGCGGGCCAACTCCACATCCAGACCCTCCTGCTGGAAAAACCCTTTTTCCTTGGCCACGAAATACAGCAGGTGTCCGGAGGTGGGCAGGTAGCCGACCTTCAGTTTCTTCAGGTCAGAGGCTGTACCGTTCCCCACACCTATTACCAGCATCACAAGCACCAACAGTCCAATCAGCATTCGATTCATCACACATCTCCTTTCATGATCGTAGTACACCTCATATTCCCTCTCCATCGGAACGCACCGTTTGCCCCCCATCCAGCTCGGAGAGAATGTTTTCGTGGAGCACCGTCACAAGTCTGTCCCGCAGGGCGGCAAACGCCTCGGTCTTGTAGAGTTCCTGACGTACGCGCGGACGGGGCAGGTCAACCTCGAAGAGGCCCTTGATTCATCCATCAAGAGTACCGGCGCGTTAATGGCAAAGGCCCGCGCAATGGCCGCGCGCTGGCGCATTCCTCCGGAAAGCAGGCCGGGCAGTTTGTCATAGGCATCCCCTAGGCCGACCATCTCCAGGTAGTCGGCCGCCGCATGGTGGTATACATCTTTCTTCTTTCCGGGAAAGGCCTGCTCCAGTGCCAGGACGATATTCTGGCCGGCGGTCATCCAGGGAAACAGCGAATAGTCCTGAAAGACCACTCCCCGGTCCAGGCCGGGACCGCTGATCTGCTTGCCATCCAGCGTGATGGCGCCCGACGAGGGAAAGGAAAGACCGGCCAAAAGCCGTAAAAGCGTACTCTTACCGCATCCGGAGGGACCCAACAGGCAGACGAAATCTCCCGCCTCGGCCGTGAAGTTGATGTCCTGCAACACCCGGTGATCACTGTAGGAATAATTGACGTTCGACAACATTACTTCGTACATGGCGATATCCTCACAGATCCCGTTTGTCGGCCAGCCGCTTGAAATTAGAGTGGCTGGTGTACATCTCCGGTTACTTGATGTAGGTTAAGCGCTTTGATGCCTGTAACGCTTCCAGGGCGTCGTTGATGGAGCCGCTCATGGTGAAGCCCAGAATTCGGCGGCCAATAAGGGCGTCGATGGCGCCGGGGCCTATCTGGGCGGCAACTATCCCCCTGCAGTCGGAAATACCCTCTGCTGCCTTATCCAAGGCATCATCGTCGTGTTGCTGCCCCCCGCATGCCGGGGTATTCTCCCGCAGTTCCAGGAATTCATGCCCCTGGTCGTGCAGCCGGTAGATCCGGAAGGCCTTTGCCCTGCCGAAATGTTCGTTTATGGTCGCCCCATCGCTGCTTGCCACGGCAATCTTTACGTCCATGTGCCAGTCCCTTGTTGGGGTGAAAACAAAAAAAAGGAGGTCAAGGTACGGGCGGAATTGCCCTGCCTTGACCTCCAGTGTGTCTGGTCGGTCGTTGTCGTTTTGTATAGAAAAATCTACGGGATGCTTTATTGACGTACGTGGTGTTGTTTACGTGAGGTTCAGAGTATCATTCCAATGTGATCGTGTCAATATAAATTATATTATGTCTATCAATTTTGTATTTTAATCGATCTGTGTACAAGAGAGGCTGAAAACATATAAGTTTTTCAGCTGGACTACAGTCTGCTTGAACAAGTTGTTATATTATCCTTCACCAGGCCAACGCCCATACTCCCGCGCTGCCGCGACCAGGGCATGGACGTTCTCGGGCGGCGTGTTGATCGGCAGGGCGCACCCCAAACCGAGGATATATCCTTTCGGGTTGCCGCCTCCTTTGGCGAGGCATTCCTGCACGTTTGCACGCACATCGGCCGGCGTTCCCATCACCATGGTCGCGGTAGGCCGAATATTCCCCAGCAGCGCCACGCGGTCTCCCACGGCTGCCCGGGCCTCTGCCATGTCCACCTCGTCATCCAGGCTCAGCACACCGGCCCCACAATCAGCCATATCTGTCCAGATCCGTGAACTGTTGCCGCAGATATGCAACGAAGGTGGTGCGCCGGCAAGTTCTCCGATAGTTTTGATAACCTCCGCCAGGTAGGGTGCGGCAAACTCCAGAAACTGCTTGCGGCTGATCAGGGTCCCCGATGCAACCGGCTCGGCCAGGCCGATGCGCCCACCCAGCAGCACGACCTCGCGGGCAAAACGGATGATGCTGTCCGTGGCAAAGCGCAGCAGCCGGTGCACAAACTCCGGGTCGCGGCGCAAGTCGCGCAACAGGTGTTCGGTCCCCCGCAGGTTGGCGGCCGTGGTGAACGGCCCGGCCGTGGTCAGGGAAACCGGCACCTGATCACCCGCATCCCTGAGTACGATTGAGGCTGCCTCCAGGAACAACGGCAGGCGGCCGTCGCTGTGGGGGTCGGGAACCCGTAACCGATCAAGGTCGGAGGTAGTCTTGATGGCGGTTTCCACCACGTAGGCGGTATTGTCGGGAAAGGCCAGTCGGCTGCCGATTGCCTCGGCAATGCCGGTCAGCCCCGGTCCGGTGTTTATCAGGTCCATGCCGTAACTGCGCCAGGCGGCCAGTTGTCCTTGAGCCATAAGCGTTGCCGAAGTCTGGTATTCCCCCACGGTCACGCCGATCACCCGCGCCGCGTGGTCGCTCAACAGCAGGTTGACCGGGATGCGATCATAGGGCTTGCCGGTCAACGCCGCAACGGTGCGTTCCTGGGAGGTCATGGTTTCCTTGATAATAGGGGGCATGTCAGGCCACGCTCCGGTCTTCCCTGATGCTGAAATCACTATATCTTCCGCTATATCTATGCTTTCGGATCATCACTTCTTCAACCTGCCCATACTTGGGACCGAAGGCACACCAGGCAAGCAGGGCGTCCACTGCGCTTTCGTCTCCCTCAAGACATGCCTCCACATGGCCGTCCGACCGGTTGCGCACCCACCCTTTCACCCGCAGATTGTTGGCCACCCGTTGGGTCTGCTTGCGATAGGAGACCCCCTGGACAAGGCCCTTGACCAGAATATTCTTGCGTATCGGCATTGTTGCTCCTTTCACCGTACTGATAAACAGTGCTTCTCCTTCATTATGCCGCTGCCCCCGGCCTTATTAACTCGATCTCTTCATGAGTGAAGATCCGCCTAACGGCTTTGACACTGAAAAAGCGAGGCCGGACCCGTGGCGAGCGAATCCGGCCTCCAGTATCACTGGTTAGCCACCGTGGGCGCACGTTGTGTCACCCCGGATCTGCGGCCATTGCAAACGCTACACCAGGGCCAGGGCCTGGTCCAGGTCGGCAATGATGTCCGCCACATTCTCGATCCCCACCGACAGGCGGATGAAGTCCGGGGTGACGCCGGTGGAGAGCTGCTCCTCAGGAGAAAGTTGCTGGTGGGTGGTGGATGCAGGATGGATCACCAATGATTTGGCATCGCCGATGTTGGCCAGAAGCGAGTGCAGCTTGAGGCCATTGATGAACTTTTTCCCTTCTTCCACACCACCACCCTTGATGCCGAAACCGACCAGGGCGCCGAACAGGCCGCGGGTGTGGTACTTTTTGGCCACTTCGTATGATGGGTGGTCCGGTAGTCCGGGGTAGTTGACCCAACCCACCTTGAGATGATTCTTGAGGTGTTTGGCCACGGCCAGGGCATTGGTGCTGTGGCGCTCCATGCGCAGATGCAGGGTCTCCAATCCCTGGAGAAACAGGAACGAGTTAAATGGCGATACGGCCGGCCCGATATCCCGCATCAGTTGGACGCGCACCTTGATGATGTAGGCGATGTTGCCCAGGGCCTCCCAGAAGTTGATGCCGTGGTAGGAGGGATCCGGCTGCGCGATCTGCGGGAATTTGCCGTTGCCCCAGTCGAAGGTGCCGCCGTCCACGATTACGCCGCCGATGGAGGTGCCGTGGCCGCCGATGAACTTGGTGGCCGAGTGGACCACGATGTCGGCCCCGTGCCGCAACGGCTGCTCGAGGTAGGGGGTGGCCACCGTGTTGTCGACCACCAGCGGGATGCCGTGCTGGTGGGCGATGGCCGACACCGACTCGACGTCGAACACGTCGCCCTTGGGGTTGCCGACCGTCTCGGCGAAGAAGGCCTTGGTGTTGGGACGGACCGCCGCTCGCCAGGCGACGAGGTCGTCCGGGTCGTCGACGAAGGAGACCTCCACGCCCAGTTTCGGGAAGGTGTAGTGGAAGAGGTTGTAGGTCCCGCCGTAGAGGGAGGCCGACGAGACGATGTGGCCACCGTTCTCCGCCAGGTTCAGCAGGGCGATCGTCTCGGCCGCCTGGCCACTGGCTACCGCCAGGGCGGCCACGCCACCCTCCAGGGCGGCGATCCGCTCCTCGAACACCGCCTGGGTGGGGTTCATGATC
>JBEKFJ010000251.1:0-3895 GCA_050013355.1 Oryzomonas sp. | reverse complement strand
AGAGAAAACCGTTGACGATCCTGACCAGCAACGGCACGCGAATGATCTCCGACGCGTTGCGCCGGCGCTGCCTGTATCTTTATATCGGTTATCCGGAGCTGGAACGGGAGGTAGAGATCGTCCGGGTGAAATTTCCTGATATCTGCGAAGGGCTGGCACGCCAGATGGTTGAATTCCTGCGCAAGGCCCGCGAACTTAATCTGCGCAAGCCGCCCAGTGTTTCTGAAACCCTTGACTGGGCCCAGGTTCTCTCGATTCTGAAGGCAACGCAGCTTACGCCGGAGGTGGTGGCCAATACCGTCGGAGTAATTGCCAAACACCAGACCGACCTACAGAAGGTAACGGAACTGGCTGTACAGGAATTGAGCTGATCATGGAACGGATAATCGTACGTTTCGTTTCCGAGTTGCGTAAAAGCGGTATCCGCGTCTCGCCCGGTGAAAGCCTGGATGCGGTCCAAGCCCTGGCGCTGGCCGGAATGGAAAGACGGCGGTTGTCGCGGCAGATCCTGCGTCTGACACTGGTCAAGAACGTCAATGACATCCCGGTATTCAATGAGGTCTTCAACCGTTTTTTCAACCGCTTCCAGCCAGTCGATCCGGATATCGATATTCCCGATCTTATGAACGCCGCCATCATCGATATGGAGGGGGAATTCAACTACCTGGACCAACTGCAGGGCGACGACCATGACGAAAACGGCCCCCTGTTCAAGCTTGACAGCGATATAAATCCGGAAGATCTGGCTGAATTGAAAAGCCTGACTGAGATTGATTCTGACGATTCGGACGGGATGGAGATCGTTGTTCAGATGAAGGGTTACCGCGGAAAGATGAAAAAAGCTCCCCGGCCGACGCGCCGCTATATGCAGAATCCGCTGACGATCGAACTCAATAAAAGTAACAACACCCAGATGGGTATCACCTTCACCCCTGAAGAACAGATAGCCATGCAAGATGTGGTATCCCGTATGATGATGCGTCTCCGCAAGGATATGAAGCGGATGAAGAACAATCAGAATCGAGGTAAACTGCACGTCATCAAGACGATCCAGAAAAATTACCGCCACGACATGGTCCCGTTCCAGGTGGCACTGCGACGCAAACGCCGGGAAAAACCGAGGCTTGTGGTACTCTGTGACGTCAGTTTTTCCGTAAGCCATGCATCCCGCTTCATGCTGCTTCTGCTGCATACCCTGCATAATCAGATGCTGGATGTGCGCAGTTTCATTTTCAACCGGGAGGTGGAGGAGATCACGGAAATGCTCGCCAATATGCCGGTTAACGACCTGATGGAAACTATCGACAAGGGCGATATTGTCGATCTGGATGTAAACAGCAGTTTCGGCCAGGTCTTTCTGGCCTTCAAAAAGAGGTATCTGGAAAACCTGCGGGGCAGACCGGCCTTCATCATACTGGGAGACGCACGGAACAACTACGATGAGGCCAATGACTGGGTGCTGGACGAGATTCGCGAGAAGGCACGTTACATGCTCTGGCTAACCCCGGAAGAGCGTGATACCTGGAAACGCGGCGACTGTTTGATGGAACTATACGGCTCATACTGCGATAAGGTGGAGGTCGTGAAAACGGTCGAAGATCTGAGCCTGGTCGTGGAAGATCTGCTCCGTGACATCTATGCCGACCAGGCAGATCCGATTGACAAGAAACGCCTGCGGGAAGCCAAGGCAGAGGAGCCCTACGATTCCAAGGACTATTATACCCGTGGTGCAAGCGGTGCCGGCAACGAACCGGGTTTCGAACCTGCCGGGCGCAGCCATTGGTGACGGAAGAAGGCAGACGAATGAAAACGCGAAACAGCATCAAACGGGCACCTATGGACGGGATTTGCCGTGGGAACTGAACGTGTGCTGGATAGGGCTGCCTTGAGCCGAACTGTGCATCGGGACAGCCTGCATCTGCATGACCTGGAAAAGCAGATCGAAGAGCTGCGGAACGCCAACAAGGCACTGGAGGCATCGCGGGATAAATACGCCATTCTTTACGACTGTGCCCCTGTTGGGTATTTCTCTTTCGACCGGGAAGGTGGAATTCGGTCCGTTAACCTGACCGGAGCCAACCTGTTGAGGGTGGAACGCACGCTCCTGGTTAACCAGCGCTTCGAGCATTTCGTCGCCGAAGAGGACCGCCGTGTCTTTGTTGATTTCCTGCGGCTGGTATTTGGGGGGCGCGACAAGATGACCTGCCGCGTAAAACTCTCCATAAAAGGCGGCCAGCAGGTTTTTGTGCGTATAGAGGCGATGGCGGCTGGATCGGGTGACGAGTGCCACGCAGCGCTTGTGGATATCACCGAACGAAAACGGGCGGAAGAGTTCCTGCGGGAGAGTGAATACAACCTGGCAAAGGCCCAATCCATGTCCCATGTAGGGTCCTGGCGATCTGACCCCCAGAGCGGCGAATTGCGTGTTTCAGACGAGTTGCTCCGTATTATGCATCTCAGCCGCGAAGAGGTTACGTCGGAAGTATTGGCGGGACTGATCCATCCTGAGGACCGCGAGCCCGTCATGGCCCTTCTCCGGCAAGGCGCCGAACAGGGCACCAATTACGAGATTGAACATCGCCTGCTGCTGAGGGACGGTACATCCAAATGGGTCTCCACGATCGTGGAACCTGCCGTCAATCTCGCCCGGCAAGTGGTGAGGCTCTACGGCACGACACAGGACATAACCGAGCGCAAACAGGACGAGGTCAGGTTACGGAACAAGAAAAACGAGTTGCAGGCGATATTTGACGCGGTTAACGATGGTGTCATGGTCTTTGACCATAACGGCTCGATTCAGCATTTCAACCACATCTGCCCGCAGTTCTTTCCCGAGGAGGTTCTTTCCGGAGGGGGATGCAGGGATATCTTCCATGCCGAACAGGCATCCTCGCCCCATGATTGCCCGGTCGAACTGGCTCTCCACGGTGAGCGGGTGGAGACCTCCATGGTCTTTGTTCGGAAAGGCCACAATACCCGTTATATAGACATCACGGCCAATCCCATAAAGGATGAATTGGGAGAGAAAACCCGGGCGCTCGTTTTTTTGCGGGATGTGACGCTGAAAAGGCTTCACGAGATGCAGTTGATACAGTCCGAGAAGATGTCCAGCATCGGGGTCCTTGCCACCGGGGTTGCGCATGAAATCAACAACCCGCTCACCTCGGTTGCGGGTTATGCGGAGGCGCTCCTGCGCCGCTTCCGTGACGAACCCTCATTGTTGAGCGACAGCAGGCTGGATGTCTTTCCGAAGTATCTTGAGGTCATCATCCGGGAGTCTTACCATTGCAAGGGTATTATAGGCCGGTTGCTCAACTTTAGCAGAAAATCCGACGGCTTGATCGGAACGGTGAACCTCAACGGGCTCCTGCTGGAAATCCTTGAACTTCTGAAGCACCAGCCGAACTATGAAGAGTTGAATGTTGTTGCCGACCTGAAGGAAAATATTCCTCTTTTGCTCGGCGACCCCTCCGGCCTGCGCCAGATCTTCATGAACCTGCTGACAAACGCCTGCCATGCGATCAAGGATGGTGGTCTGGTTGAGATATCGACGGGCTACTCGGATAAAGAGCGGGCCATTAATGTCCAGGTACGTGATACGGGATGCGGTATCGCTCATGATGTGATCGACCGCATCTGGGACCCGTTTTTCACCACCAAGGAGGTCGGCAAGGGGACCGGACTCGGCCTGGCCCTGACCTACAACATCGTCAAGCGGCATGGCGGCGAAATCAAGGTGGAAAGCCGCGTGGGCGAAGGGACACTATTCACCGTCCTGCTTCCGGTCTCACTGGAGTAGCCGACAAATCCGCTCCTCAAAGTTTTAAGTCTCATCCCGTAGATTCCTGAGATACACAAAAACCAGCGGCGGCAGAACAACCAGAAATCCGCCCAG
>JBEKFJ010000250.1:0-3950 GCA_050013355.1 Oryzomonas sp. | reverse complement strand
TCTATGGGGAGATTCTTGCAATGTTCGGCACACCCTCGGATATTGGTACGGTAGTATCGATCCTGATCGTCACGATCGTCGTGATCATTCTCAAGAGCATGACCGGCTCGGGGAGCCCCTTGCTCGGGGGAGCCCTCAGCGGCCATGCCGCAATCGCCTTTTCCATCGCAACGGCGGCATCGCTCAACTCCCGCGACCCGCTCATCTCGCTGCTTTCCATCGCCCTGGCGCTTATGGTCAGCCACTCCCGGCTGTTCATGCGCATTCATACCATGGGCGAGGTGGTGATTGGTTCGTGCGTCGGAGCGGGGATTACCCTGATTGTGTTGTTTCTGTTTAAATTTTTGGGAACATGACAGGTTGTTTAAAATCGTCATGAGGAGGCTGGTATGCAAGGCGCAAGCGAGCGAGGAAGCGAGGCGTACCCCTCGGTACGTTGAGCTTTCGAGTGAGCGGCAACGCAGCAGACCAGACCCGCAGTAGATTTTCGACAACCTGTTAGAGGAGGGAAAGGAATTGGAAGATGGCGGCAGTAAAAAGTCCGGATTCATCGAACTGGTGAGCCGGTTCATGACCGGACGCAAAAAGATCACCGAAGAGGAGATCCACGACTTTATCGAAGCCAGAGAGGAAGAGGGGCTGGTCAACGAGGAGGAGAGCGAGATGATCCGCTCGATCTTCTCGCTGCGAACGACGGTGGTGCGCGAGATCATGGTGCCCCGCACCGAGATGGCCTGCGTATCCGTTGAAGCCACCATTCCCGAGCTTCTGGAAACCATCATTACCTGCGGCCACTCCCGCATCCCGGTCTATGAGAACACCATGGACAATATCATAGGCCTGCTCTACGCCAAGGACCTGCTCAAATTCTGGGGCGACGGCAGGGAGCAGCTCCGGGTGCGCGCCATCGCGCGCGCGCCCTACTTTATCCCCGAGACCAAGAACCTGGAGCAACTGCTCCAGGAGTTCAAGCGCAAACGGGTTCACTTGGCCATCGTCATCGACGAATACGGCGGCACCTCGGGGCTGATCACCATCGAAGACCTGCTGGAAGTGATCGTTGGCGACATCCAGGACGAATACGACCGGGAGGAGGAGCTCTTCACGATCAACGCCGACGGTTCGATCACCGCCGATGCCCGCATGCCGGTGGAAGACCTGGAAGACCACTTCGACGTGGAGATCGAGCGGGACAAGTTCGACACCGTGGGCGGCCTGATCTTCCACCTGACCGGCAAGATCCCCGCCATCGGCGACACCATGGACGGTTCCGGCCTGCACCTGACCATCCTGGATGCCGACGAGCGCAAGGTGAAGCAGGTCCGCATTGCCCGCCTGGGCGTCGTTTCCGGCAAAGAGCAGGGTAACGAGTGATCCTTCCGGCCCTGCGTACCCATCTGACGGCGTTCTTTGACCGGCAGGGGCTCCTGGCCATGGTCTCCGGCGCCCTGATCGCGCTATCCTTTCCCACGGCCGGACTCTCCCTGCTGGCCTGGATCGCCCTGATACCGCTTCTGATCTCCCTGGAACGGGTCTCCCTGCGCCAAGCGTTTCGCCTGGGCTTTACCTGCGGCCTGACCGCCTATGCCATCATCCTCTACTGGATCAATATCGTCCTCACCCGGTACGGCCATCTCCCCTGGGCGGTCAGCATCCCGCTCTATCTCGCGATGGCGGCCTGGCTGGCCCTGTTTTACGGCCTGGCCACCCTGATCGCCCGCCACGGGGAATCAGCCGGGGTCAAGCAGGTCTTCACCCTGCCGGTGGCCTGGGTAGCGCTGGATTTTTTCCGTTCCTTCCTGCTATCCGGCTTTCCCTGGGCCATGCTGGGGCACTCCCAGTACCGTATCCTCCCCTTGATACAGATTGCGGACCTGACCGGCGTCTACGGCATCACGTTGTTGATCGTGCTGACAAACGTGGTCCTGTACCGGGTGCTGCGGGCGGTTTCCGGGGCCGGGATCCCCTACCCCGCCAAGAGCGCCCTCTTGCTCCTTGTGCTGTTCACCGTCACCCTCTTCTATGGCTTCAGCCGCCTGAACGGCGGGGATCCGGCTCCTGGCCCGGTGCTCAGGGTGGCCCTGATCCAGGGAAACATCGACCAGGACGTCAAGTGGAGCCCGGACTATCAGGAACAGACCATGGCAATCTACGAGCGGCTCACCCGCGAGGCCGCCCGTGGGGGCGTCGACCTGGTGGTCTGGCCGGAGAGTGCCGTCCCGTTCTTCTTCCAGGACCAACCCCGACAGGCGGAACGGGTCCGCACGCTGGCACGGGAGATCAACGCCTACATACTCTTCGGCAGCCCGGCTCACGAACTCCGCAACAACGCCCGCACCTTTCTCAACAGCGCCTTCGTCGTTGCCTCCAGTGGCGAAACTGTCGCCAGGGGAGACAAGTTGCACCTGGTCCCCTTCGGCGAATACGTACCGCTCAATCGCTTGCTCTTCTTCGTCAACAAGCTGGTAGTGGGGATCGGCGACTTCTCCCCCGGCGAACACGCCGTTTCGCTGGATGTCGGCCGGACCCGGGCGGGCCTTTTGGTTTGTTACGAGGGGATATTTCCGGAACTGGCACGGGAATATGTGCGTAACGGCGCCCGCATTCTGGTGAACATCACCAATGATGCCTGGTACGGCCGTTCGTCGGCCCCCTTTCAGCACTTTTCCATCACGGTGTTCCGCGCCGTGGAAACCCGTACTCCGTTGGTCCGGGCCGCCAACACCGGCATAACCGCCATCATCGACCAAAACGGCCATATCCGCACCATGAGCAACCTCTTTCAGGAGGATTTCCGCACAGCTGAGATCAAGCCGGGCAGCGGGGACTCACTGTACCTGAAAATAGGCGACTCGCCGGCCTGGTTGTGTGTTATCCTGACCATAGGGGTGACCCTCTTTGCCTGGTTCAGGCGGGAGAGGCAACCGGGCGGCAATTCAACCCGGAAAACATTTGACGCATTTGCCACAAAGCCACAGAGGCACGGAGAAAACCAGCAGGAGTAAGGCAAGCAAAAAAACACGATTCTTGATGATGGTTTTACCGAGAATAGTTTTTTGCTTTTCTCTGTGGACCTCTGTGTCTCTGTGGCAGATGTCAGCCTCTCCGTTGTTCTATGGTAAAAACTTTCGATTTCAGTTTAAATAACCAACATCAAGGAGTACAAAAAAATGTTTCGTGAAGAAGTAGCCAGTATGCAGGATTTTGAAGAACGTATCGCCAAACTTCGGGGGTCTCTTTGACATAGACGCCAAACGGGAATCGCTCCAGGAGATCGAAGCCCAGATCGCTGCGCCCGGTTTTTGGGATGCGATGGACAGATCCCAGGAGGTCCTCCGCAAGCGCACCGCCTTGGAAAAGCTCATCCAGAGCTGGGACGAGCTCGTCCGGCAGTTGGACGACGTACGGGTGATGATCGAGCTGGGGGAGGAGGCCCGGGACGAGGCGACCCTTACCGAGGTCGCGGAGATGAATCGCCGCCTGAAGGAAGGCATCGAAGCGGCCGAGTTCCAGCGCATGCTCTCCGGCAGCCATGACCGCAACTCCTGCTTCCTCTCCATCAATCCCGGGGCCGGCGGCACGGAATCCCAGGACTGGGCTGAGATGCTGCTGCGCATGTACCTGCGCTACTGCGAAAAAAAGGGGTGGAAGACCGCCATCACCGATTACCAGGCAGGGGATGAGGCGGGCATCAAATCGGCTACGTTCAGCGTCAGCGGCGAATACGCTTACGGTCATCTCAAGGCCGAGGCGGGCATCCACCGCCTGGTGCGTATCTCCCCCTTTGACAGCAATGCCCGCCGCCATACCTCCTTTGCCTCGGTATACGCCTTTCCCGAGATCGAGGAGGAGGACATCAGCATCAAGATCGCCGACTCCGACCTCCGGGTGGATACGTACCGTTCCAGCGGCGCCGGCGGCCAGCACGTCAACACCACCGACTCGGCCGT
>JBEKFJ010000249.1:0-3955 GCA_050013355.1 Oryzomonas sp. | reverse complement strand
GTTGGTCCGGGCGGCGGTATTATCGACCGCGGCATAGGTTGAATCCCAGATTAACGACGATGACGTATCATAGGTGTAGGGGGCATCGATAGCGGTGTTCGCATCCTGCACCTGCACAGGGGAATTCAATGAATAAAAAGGCGTTGGATAGTAGTAAGTCGCGAATTTCATAATCGATATTTCATCGTTTGTTTGTAGTGTTTGCATCAGCAAAGCAATGAAGCCTTCACTGTTATCCTGCATCCATTGTTGTTCGGCAGGACTCAGGCTTCCACTATAATCCATTACCAGGGTAACGGAGAGGGGAGATCTTGTTACGACCGGTGTAATGACAGGGGCGGGGCTGGTGATCTGAATTCCATTTTCGAATACCGAGAAGACCGGGGATGTCAGGATCGCAGGTTGACCGGCGCCGTTCGCTGCTGTCACGAGCAGTGCCAACTGCTTGGGGTTGGAGGTGCAGCCATCTCCTATGAAATCGGTGGGTTTCAGGTCCAGGGCCCTTCCCAGCCCTGTCAGCGTAACCGTTAACGTCTTGTTCGTCGGGTCATTCGAGGGGATTATCAGGTTGTCAGTGTAATTTTGCTGGGTTTGGGGCACTAATTGTATGGACGACGTACAGGAAGCTGATGGTTTTACACTCGAGTTGGAACAGGTATCCGTGGCAGCATCAATTTTGAATGCCGAACCCGCCCCTGCTGCCAGAGAAAGCTGCTTAATATCCAGATTTGCCGAACCGGTATTCTTTATCGTCAGCAACTGAGCTGAAGAGCCGCCAATAACAGCCGGGCCAAGATCCACAGAATTTTGAGTCGAAATTGCGGGAGATGACGCGGGAGATGACGCAGGTGCCGTCGTGCTGCCGCCACTGCTACCCCCAAACCCGCTACAGCCACACAGAGATAGAACAAAAAGACCTATGACATATGGGGGGCATCGGCGTCGAGTTGTTTTCTTGATTTGCTTGAGCATGGCGACCTCTTTCTGCCGGAAATCTTTTGCATCACCGGCTCTCAATATATTCTCGATTCGGGACGTCAACAGATGGCACCATAATTCAGGCCTTCCGGCATCAAGTCTGCTTTTGCAACCATATTTCCCGAGATAACATCAAGCACATTTCATGCCAGTTGGTTATTTGACTGACACTAATTCCTGGAACCTATACCCATAATTCAACAAGATTTAATCTTCCTTTACTAAGTATACAGTAGATTCGTGTTTTTCGCAAGCCTGCATGTAGCTGTTTTCTGAATCCGGTGCGAAGCACTCCTCGGCCATTTCACGGACTCTCAGGCAGCGACTGTCGGCCAAGTACCGGATGTGGTGTCGAAATTGTTTACATCCGTGGGTCGGATGCCTAAATGCACTGCAAAGATTCCGGCAAAACACCGACAACAGGGAAATGGCGATGGCAAGGCCGGTGAATCAGCGGAAGGCGATACCGAAATCAGTATTAACGAAGGACTTCACGTATGGGGAGGGTAATGAGGGTAACGAAGTGTTCCGTGGTGATAAACACTAGTTTCCATCCGGAAACTCCGGATGAGAAACTAGTTGTGTTTTCTATTCGGAAACAAGCAATTTTTGACTCGACCTGCGGTCGCCTCTACGGAGCGCATTCGCGGTCCAACTCGCTCTGCTCGTTGTCGTCATGGCCAGAAAATCAAGGGATTGCGCGGAGGCGTACGTCGGTACGCCGCACAATTTTGCTTGCTAAATTGGACCGCGAAGGCGCCCGAAGGGGAAGGCCAACGGCCGAAGTCACAAGCAAGCCCGAAGATTGACGCCGCCATGGCGGAAAAGGGCCGTTTCCGGATGAAAACTACACGAAGATCAAGACCTCTCCAACAGAGCGACGTTTTCCACATGAACCGTCTGGGGGAACATGTCAACCGGCTGTATTTCCCGACAGGCATATCCGCGACCTTTCAACACAGCCAGATCCCGCGCCAGGCTCTGGGGAGAACAGGAGACGTAGATGATCCTGGCCGGAGCAAGGCCCGCCACCAGGTCGAGCACATCGGGCGCGCATCCCTTGCGGGGAGGATTGAGTACCGCAACGTCGATCCGTTGCCCTTCTTCCGCCAGTTCTTCAAGCAGTTCGGCCGCATCGCCGGCTTCGAAACGACAGTTTTTGCGGTCATTGAGCTTTGCATTCCGGCGCGCATCCGCCACCGCCTCTTCCACGACCTCGATGCCGATCACCTGTGCCGCCCGGTCGGCCAGGTACAACCCTATCCCGCCGATGCCGCAATAGAGGTCGAGCACGTTTTCCCCGCCCCCCAGGCCGGCCCACTGCTTCACCTGTTCGTAAATCAGGCGCGCACCCGAATTATTGACCTGGAAAAATGACCGGGGAGAGACCTGGAAGGCTATATCGCCGATCCGTTCCGTCAGATAATGCCGCGGCGTCAAAAAGTAATCCTTCTGCCCCAAGATGACATTCCCCTCGGAGGCATTCACATTCTGGGCAATGACCTCGGCCTCGGGTATCAGTCCCTGGACAAAGCGCCCCAGGTGATGGATCTCGTTGTAGGAGCGCCGGGCCGTCACAAACACGACCATGGCCTTGCGTTCATGTGCCGAGACCCGCACCACCAGATAGCGCAGGAGCCCCATCTTGCTCTGCGGGTTGTAGACCGGCACCTTCAGCTTGGCGATCCCTGACCGCACCGCCTCCACAACCCGGTTGATCAGCGGGTGATGGAGCGGGCACTGCTCCAGGTCGTAGACATCGTGGCTGGCGCGGCGGTAGATGCCGATAAAGGGATCGGAAAACTTGCCGGCTATCGCCAGCTTTGCCGTGGTGCGATAGTGGATCAGATTCTCCGGGGAAAGCAGCGGGTGAACGGTAACACCGGCCAACTCGCCGTATTTGGCCAATTCCGCCAGGATCATGCCCCGCTTCCAGACCTTCTGTTCGCTGTACTTCATGGCGATCAGGGGACAGCCGAGGCAATCGGCGCTTTCGGTACAGGGGGGATGTTTGCTGCGCAAAGACGATGGCTTCAGCAGCTTGAGCACGTGGCCAAAGGCGGTGCCGCGGGAGATTTGATCGACCTTGGCCAGGACCGTATCACCCGGCAGGGCGCCGCCGATCCTGAGCGTCATCCCGTCGTCGGTACGCGCCGTACCGTAACCATCCTCATCCAGAACGGTTATGGCAAGCTCAATCACCGCATTACGATTGATCAGGGGAACCCAGCGGGATTCCACGGCGCCAGCCCCGGCAGCCGCGCGGGGGGCGCCGGGCCGTGATGCGGGACGCTTCCCGCCGCGCGTGGTCTCACGTCCATCCTTCACAGTGTATCGCACCTTTTCTGCAGATACTCGCGGAACAGGCTGAAGGCCTGCCCCCGATGGCTGATACGGTTTTTATCATCGACGCAGAGTTCCGCCATGGTTTGTCCATAACCGTCAACCAGGAACAGCGGATCGTAACCAAAACCGCCCTCGCCACGCGCTGCATCCAGGATGTGCCCCCCTACCCTGCCGGTGAAGACATGCTCGGCTCCTTCAGGGGTCACGAAAGCCAATGCGCAGACAAAGGCCGCCTTTTTCGCTTCAGGCGGCATCCCCGCCAGTTCGCTGAGCAGCTTGGCATTATTGGCGGCATCCCCCGCCCCTTCGCCGGCAAAACGGGCTGAATAGACGCCGGGCCGCCCTTCAAGCACATCCACCACCAGGCCGGAATCATCGGCCAAGGCCGGCAGCCCACAGAATCTTGCGGCCTCACGTGCCTTTTTAAGGGCATTTTCCTCAAAGGTCACGCCATCCTCCACCGTATCCGGAAACCCCATGAAATCTCCTGCGCAGCGGACCGACGCAACCAAGCCGGCCAGCATGGCCCGGATCTCCAGCAGTTTTCCCCGGTTACGCGTGGCAACAACGAGTTCTTTCATCCCCGCAGAGCCTCCTGCTGGAACGTAAAAAGTTGCCGTATGCCGGCCAT
>JBEKFJ010000248.1:0-3966 GCA_050013355.1 Oryzomonas sp. | reverse complement strand
ATCTGCGTGCTTCTCGCATTGACAGCCCCGGCCGCTGCCCTGGATCTGAATCTGGCCGGCCAGGTCCTGGCGGAGGTCAACCTGGCGCGTACCGCGCCGCGCACCTATGTCGGCTTTCTGCGCGAGTTCCGCGGCATGTTCCGGGGAAAATACTTCGTGCTGCCGGGAAGCGATACCCGCATGCAGACCAACGAGGGGGTCAAGGCGGTGGACGAGGCGATCAAGGTGCTCTCCCGCCAGAAACCCCTGTCGCCGCTCGCCTGGTCGGACGGACTGGCCGCGGCAGCGGCCGAACTGGCAAAGGAGCAGGGCGAGTCCGGCGCCATCGGCCATGGCGGCGGCATACGGGAGCGGATCGAGCGGCACGGGAAATGGAACGGGCTGATCGGCGAGGACATCGGCTATGGCCCCACGGAAGCCCGGAACATGGTCATGCAACTGATCGTCGACGACGGGGTGCCGGACCGGGGGCATCGCAAGAACATCTTCAGCACGGTTTTCCGCACCGCCGGGGTCGCCTGCGGTCCCCATCCGGAGTTCGGGGGCATGTGTGTTATCGATTTTACTGACCAGTTCAGGGAGTAAATTTAATCAGCGTTCATCCCATTCATCAGCGATTACTTGAAGTTGATGGTGATTTTCGAGGTGAAGAAGTGGCGGGAAACCTATTTCCGGTAGACCTCGCGGCGGTGGCCGACCTTGACAACCCACACGGTCAGTTGGGTGTCCTGGATCGAGTAGATGATGCGGTAACTACCCTGGCGGAGCCGGTATTTTTCCTGGCCGGAGAGCTTTTCGCAGCCAATGGGGCGAGGATTTTCGGCAAGGCTGCCGATCCGCTCCGTGATCCGTTGCAGATCGTTATTGGGGATGGAATCCAGGTCCTTCCTGACCGATTCTTTGAAGAAGATGCTATAGGCGGCCATTGGCCTTGAGTTCTTTCAACACCGCTTCGTAGGAGACCAGCGGCTCATTGACCCGCTCCTCAAAGGCTGCCAAGTCTTCGGCATCCTCGGCCAGGGCACAGCGTACCGCGTCGTTGACGATATCGGAAAGGGAGCGAGCAGTCTCCAGGGCCTTGTGTTGAAGCGCCCGGTGCATGGCAGGGTCAAAATACACGGTTGCCCGTTTGGTGAGTGCGCCCATGGTTTGTACCTCCTGTGTTTAACTGTAGCGTTGTGACGTTGTAACGTCAAGGCGTTTGTTGTGAGTGAGTGACTGGGAATTTTTGTTCCGTTCAATTACCTCAGATCAATAGAAAGGAGCCCCACATGCAGCGGCATCTCTTACCCTTTACCCTCGCCATCCTCCTCTACATCTGTTCCCCGGCCCTCGCCTGGAATGACGCAACCCACATGGCGGTGATGAAGGCCGCGGGCCTGGACGATTACGCCTATCTTGCCGTGGGTGCGGATATGTCTAAGGCGAAGTCCGGAGGCCATGAAGAGTGCAACCATTACCGCAACAACGCCAAAGGGGTCAAGGTCACCGCCGATATGGTACTTGACCAGGTTCGCGACTACGACAGCCGCTGCAATGACAAGGGGCATCTCTACGGCGCCATCATCGCCGCGCTTACCCAATACCGGGAGTACAAGAATAATGGCAGGTATGCCCGCTATCCCCTCGGATTTGCCGCCCATTATATCGGCGATCTCTCGATGCCGCTCCATAACACCGACTACAACGATTTCAACAAGGCCTATCACAGAGCCAATGACGGCGTGGTCGAGGGAGGCGAAGACGAGGCGACCGATGCCAAAGTAGCCAGGATTACGGCGGAAATCCGGAAAAGGATGGCGCGGCGACCGGCTTATCAACTCCCACGGGCTAATGATGACGTCATGAAGTTCAATCGCGAACTCGCGAAGAAGATCGCGGAGATCGCCAACAAGTCAATCGCTCTCGGTTATGCCATGCAGGACGCGAAGCCGCAAAAAACGATCATGAGCGCAGATGATGCGTTTGGACAGCTTGCGGAGAGCGCCGCTCTCCTTAAAGCGGCTTTCGCCGCACTGCAATGAGAGGCCTGCTGTGACTCACTTTCTCAGATAGCCGCGTTCACTGCCTCCGGCGAAGATCGGTTCACCCATCATGCCGCCCGCATCATGGTATGGTCGTGGTGGCGATGTCCCCGGGGGCCGTAGTGGGCGTGCCTGATCTTGACGTTATCCAGCGACAAGGGCCACAGCTTGTCGCAGAATCTCGTGATGGCGTTTCGAGCGAAATCCAGCTCTTCGGTATTGGATTCCCCTCGCGTCTTTAGCTCAGTGATCTCAACCGTCAGGGAGTTCAGTATCCGTTTCAGTATCTTAGCCCGCGCTTTTCTCGTCTCGATGTTCATGGCCGAACTCCTCACACACATTCAACCTCTTTTTTATCAGTATACTCTATTTGGCCTTTAGGAATCACGTCCCAGTTTTTGACGGCTAACTCGTGAACGATTTTTTTATTTTATCGGCGTTCATCCTTCATCCCGGTTCCCTATGTTTTTCCAGGTTTTCCCTCTGGTGCCCACCAAAAAGCCCCCTTGCCGATCTTGCGGCAGGGGGGCCTTGAATGCGCCTGCCGCCATCAGCGGCAGGCTACCGTATGCAACCTTCTTTACAATGCGATACGGGACGAATCCTGAAGCGTTCGGTAAACATGGCTGTTCCTCCTTTCTATCGGATTTGGAATCAAGCTCACGTAATCAACTCACGGCTTCATTTGCAATGTTGTCCCTCTCAAATATGAAGAACTCCCCGGAATTTTCCAAGGAGCTCTAAACAAACAGAAGTAGCATTTAGACTCTTTCCTTTTATAAGCTTTTTATTTCTTATATTTGGTTTTTGTCTTTGTGCTGCTTCCTGATTTCAGTATACGCTTCTCAAGTAACAATGCAACTACTATTTATTCGTCGGACAGATACAGTTTGACGGCTTCGCATTGCCGACGCACACGCTGGGGTGACAAATATCCTGTTTGCCCGTTGTCGCGCCCGCCTTTGCCGGTGTCGCTGTTCCCGTTCTGCCGGCATTGCTCCCTTTCGTTGCTGTCATCAGTGCCACCTTCTTTCTCATGAATATCCGCTTTATTCTCTGCCGATATAAGATATTGTAGCAAAATTCGGCCTTGAATACCCTCAAAATCATGCGCTGCCCCTGGGTACGCCAATTTCAATCGTCGAAACCGATACGAACAGGCTTATCCATCGCTACTTCTTCTTCGGCCAGTAGGTCCCACCCACCAGGGTTGCCGTGATGCTGCCGACCTTGACCTTTGATTTCATCAGTACAGGTATACGGCGATCATCGTCAGTCAGCCAGATAAACATGTCGCCGGTGCGGGCGAAGATCCCCTCCGACTTGAGCAGCGGCTTGATCACAACGGTCTTGAACCTCCCCAGGGGGGTTTCGATCACCTCACGTCGCAGAACCTGCACCTCGGTGTTCCATAGTTTTTTACAATCGAATATGTCGATGTAGTAGGAGGTGCCCACCTGAAGCGGGACTGAGCGAAAATAAAAGAAGCTGGACAGGGTGTCGTAGGTCCGCTTGGTGATGCTTTTGGTTGTTTCGCTGTTCTTCAGCAGGTCCTTGGTATGGACCTCAAGCTTCTCGCGATCAAAGACCGCGTCCTTCTGGAAGCGGGTCCAACCCTCGTGGATACGTTCGCGGTACAACCGCGGCACCCCGATGTAAAGTGGCGGAGCGCCTGAGATCAACATCGATTCGATCCGGTCATCCACCGGAAAGAAGACCCTCAGCCAGTCGGCGGATTTGGCAGTGGATACGATACGAACCTCGTTGCCTTCGAGGGTCACCTCCTGCACCGCCCGGCCGGCCGTGATGCCGGAGTAGGATATCTCAAACTCCAGCCGTTCCGGTATCGGAAAGGCCGATGCGCAACGCGGCATCACCGTCAGCGCGGCGCATACCATCAGTACCATGACCATGAAAAGGGCACTTCCCGGTTTATTCATTA
>JBEKFJ010000247.1:0-3973 GCA_050013355.1 Oryzomonas sp. | reverse complement strand
CCTACCCCCTGGCCACCACCTACCTGTTCGAGATCATGAGGCTGCGCATCCTGTTGAAACGCCTGTTGGTTCGACAAATCGAATACGACGGCAAGAGCATCATCGTCTCTTTCCACCCCCGTACCCCCGCCCCGCCGGACACCATCATCGCCATGATGCGTAACGAGCCGAAGCGGTACCAGTTCACCCCCGACTACCGCCTGGTGGCGGCCATCAGCGGCAGCGCCTTCGAAGACATCCTGGACGCGGCCCGTAAACTGCTCCTGCACCTGCTTCCCCCCGCCGGCTGACCGCCCCGTCGGATGAAGACTTCGCGGTGCCGGCGCGGATAACGTAAAAAGCCCCTGTCACGGCACAAAAAGAGTTGCACACCATGACCAGTTATGCTAGTTTTTCAAAGTTTTTAACAACGATACCCCCGCACAATAAAGGAGATTCCGTGAGAGCCATCGCCAGCGCAAAGATCATCACCACCGCCCTCTGTATAACAGCCCTTTTCGGCTGCCAGAGTGGGACCCCAGGGTCAACGACGGAAACCAAAAAGGAAGGCCCGGTAGTGGCCGAGGTCAACGGCAGCACCATCACCACCGGCGATTTCAGCAAAGAGCTGAAGAATCTGCCCGAGTACCTGAAAAGCATGGCCGAAACCCCCCAGGGGCGCAAGGAAATGCTGGACACTATGGTGATCCGCGAGCTGATCCTCCAACAGGCGTCCAAGGACGGCCTGGACAAGAGTCCAGAGGTCGCCCAGAAATTGGAGGACCTCAAAAAGCGCCTGATTGTCGAAGCGTTTCTGAAGAAAAGGGTTGAAATCGATGCCAAGGTTGGCGACGATGACCTGAAGAAATTCTACGAGCAGAACAAGGACAAGTTCAAAACCGGCGAGCAGGTCAGGGCCAGCCACATCCTGGTCAAGACCGAAAAGGAGGCCAAGGACGTCCTGGCCCAGATCAAGGCCGGCGGAAAATTTGATGAACTGGCCAGGAAATACTCCGTTGACGCATCCGCCGCACAGGGCGGGGATCTTGGCTGGTTCGGCAAAGGCTCCATGGTGCCGGCCTTCGAGAAGGCTGCCTTGGCGCTGAAAGAGGGCCAGGTCTCCGACGTGGTCAAATCCGACTTCGGCTATCACATCATCAAGCTGACCGGCAAGCGCCCCGCCGGCATTCGCCCCTTTGAAGAGGTTAAGGACCAGATCAAGTCCGCCATCATGCCGTCTAAACAGCAGGAGGTATTCCAGAAGATCAAGGATGAGCTGAAGAAGAACGCCAAGATCAACATCAAGGAAGATGTCCTGAGCAGCATGGGCGGCACCAAGGGTGAAAGCAAGCCTGCCGCGGCTCCGCCGGCTCCGGCCACTGCACCTGCCGCGCCCGAGAAGAAGTAACGCGCGAGCGGACCGGCCGCTCATTGCATACAGATTCTAATACCGATTTCACATCAAGGATGAAATCAAAACAGCGAGGTTTGAGGCGACGAGGGCGTACAGAGTAAGTACGTCGGAGCCGATCACGAGCCAACGCCGATAGCGCCTTGATGCGGAACCGGAATACTGACCGGAAGGGTGGGCTCTGCCCGCCCTTCCGTGCTTTCCCCAACGAAAGACCATTGCCCATGAGACGAAACACGTTTGCCCTGCTGTTCTTCTGTCTGCTCCTGCTGCCCGCCGGCGCCCAGGCCAGGTTGGTCAATGCCATTGCCGCCATCGTCAACGACGATATCATAACCCTGTACGACGTTAACCGGGAAGCCCCGCCGGCCCTGCGCGAAGCGGAGAAGAAGGCGCCCCTTGACGACGCCGCCCGCAGCAAGATCCGCCAATCCGTCCTGGACCAACTGGTCGAGAAAAAACTGGTGGAGCAGAAGGTCCGCGAGTTGAACATCAAGATCGGCGACGACGAGATCAAGCAGGCTATCGAGGATGTGAAACGGCAGAACAAGATCGATTCGCAGGAGGCGTTCAAGGCCGCCCTGGCCAGCCAGGGGCTGACATTCGACCAGTACCGGGCCCAGTTGCAAGACCAGTTGGAGAGGCTCAGGCTGGTCAGCATGGAGGTCCGTTCCAAGATCCAGGTGGGCGAGACGGAGATGCGGGACTACTACGAGGCCAATCTCGCCAAGTACTCGGAGGAGGAGAGTTTCCACGCCCGGCACATCTTCTTCCGCACCAACGAAAAAACCCCGGCCGCGGAGATCAAGCGCGCCATGACCACCGCCCTGATGGTGCTGGCCGAGGCCAAGAGCGGCAAGGACTTCGTCGAACTGGCCAAGACTTACTCCGAAGACCCGGCTGCCCGCAAGGACGGCGGCGATTTGGGGGTATTCAAGAAAGGCGACATGCTGCCGGAGTTGGAACAGACCATCCTGGCCATGAAGACTGGCGAGGTGAGCGAACTGGTCGTTACGCCGGCCGGATTCCACATCATCAAGCTGGAGGAACGCATCAAGGGCAAGGTGAAGCCGTTCGAGAGCGTCAAGGCTGAGATCGAGGATGTGATCTACCGCAAGAAGTCCGAGGAACGCTTCAACCAGTGGGCTAAGGAGTTGCGCAGCAAGGCCAGCGTGGAGATCAAGGATTTGAAGGGCGTTCTGTAGCCGCTACCGCTGGATGATGTAAAACGCAAACAGCCGTTCTCCTGTCAGGGGAACGGCTGATTGCGTTTTGATTAGTTAGTATTTTTGGAGATTAAGGTCGCGAGCACTGCCCGTAACACGAAGGAGTAAAGTTGGACGCCAACTATGCCGGGCGGATTTCAGTCCTCACCAGACCACCTTGCGGCTACTTTCCCGGCATCTTCGGCGGATTCGACCACCACGGACGGCCTTGGGTCAGCAAGTGATGCGCTGACAGCCTGTTTGGTCTCGGCTGTCCAGGCGCCCCTGCGGGATGGTTTCATGGCATTCAGAATATCACTCCCGCCGTCGCAGATGGCTCAAAAACTCCTCGCAGGAGAGCTGCTTCTTGGAAACCAGGTTAGCCACCTCACGCGCCATGGCCTTCTTTTCTCCCTCCTTCATCTCATCCTTTATAAGCACGAACAGGGGGGTGTTGCGGCTGTAGGGGAACAGGCGGATCTTTTCCAGAAGCTCGAAGGCCGACATGTCGGGCAGCATCAGCGTGCTGAAGGCCAGGTACTTGGGCCTGATGGAGATCAGCGCCATGGCCTCCTTGCCGGTATACCCCTTGACGATCTCGAACCCCACCGATTCAACGGCCTTCGACAGCTTTTCCTCCCCCGAGCGGGACACCACCAGGGCCTGCAGGTCCCAGGTCTCGGCCTCCTCCGTCAGCCCGTACACCGCCAGCCGCTCCAGGATATAGTGGTCATCCACCGGCAGGGTAAAGAAGCCGGCCACCGGAAACACGCCCCCCACGGTGCCCTTCTCGCTCAGGAACACCGGCAGTATGGGGATGTTACGGATCTCCGGATTGCCCTTGATCTGCTTCAAAAGGCCCCAGCCGTCATCGGAAAAAGGGGATATGTCGAGGACAACGCCGAGGGGGCGTCCCACGGCAAGGTTTTCCAGGCGCTCCATGCGGCTTTTATAGCCGCCTGTCGCCAGGTACGTGGTGAGTATCTGCTCGCGGCCGCTATCCGGTTTTACGCCCAGAATCCATAGCTCCCGGTCGGCGTCGGTTCGTTGTGCCATGTCCGCTCCTGTTCCATCAGCATGATAAATTACACGGATCTATAACCCAAAAAAAGGTTGAGTGCAAATCCCCCTCAGTCCCCCTTTTACAAAGGGGGAAGACAAGCAGAACCTTTGTTTCGGTTATAGTTCCGAAATTAAATGATTCCGATACCTGAATTGTATAATAAAACCGGAGTAATGCAACACCGGTCAGTTGCCGGAATAGCGTTCCAGCACCCGCTCGATGATGTTGGTGGTGGATTTGCCGTCCACGAACGACACAAGTTCCACCCGCCCGCCGTAGGCCTCCACCAGCTCTTTGCCCACGACCCCGTCGGCG
>JBEKFJ010000246.1:0-3990 GCA_050013355.1 Oryzomonas sp. | reverse complement strand
AGAGGTTGCATTTTGACGGTCATTTTAGTATATCTTTCATTTCCTTTTTGGAAATACAGGGATATCCGCGCGCAGAGCCGGGTTTGATACTTTTCGGCAGAGAGGCAGACAAACTAAATATGCTCGACAAGATCAAAGTCTTTTCCGGCAATTCCAATCCCGGCCTTGCCCAGAAGATTTGCGAAGCCCTTGCGGTGCCGCTGGGTGCGGCCCGTGTCCGCAGGTTTTCGGACGGCGAGGTCATGGTAGAAATCAATGAAAACGTGCGTGGCCGTGATGTCTATGTCATCCAGTCCACCTGCGCCCCGACCAACGACAACCTTATGGAACTGCTGGTCATGACCGACGCCCTCAAACGCGCTTCTGCGGCGACCATCACCGCCGTGATTCCCTATTACGGTTATGCCCGCCAGGATCGCAAGGCCGCGCCGCGCACCCCGATCACCGCCAAGCTTGTGGCCGACCTGATCACCAAGGCCGGGATCGACCGGGTAGTGACGGTGGACCTGCATGCCGGCCAGATCCAGGGTTTTTTCGACATCCCGGTGGACAACCTCTATGCAGCGCCCGTTATCCTCAATCATCTGAAAAACCGTTTCGACGGCCAACCGGTCGTGATGGTGAGCCCGGATGCGGGCGGCACCGAACGCGCCCGGGCCTTTGCCAAACGGCTGGGATGCACCCTGGCGGTGATCGATAAACGCCGCACCAGCCCCAACGTTGCCGAGGTCATGCACCTGATCGGCGATGTGCGCAACAAGATTGCCGTCATCCTGGATGACATGGTCGACACCGCCGGAACGCTGACCCAGGCGGCCAAAGCGCTCAAAGAGAACGGCGCCACCGCCGTCTACGCCTGCGCCACCCACGGCGTGCTCTCCGGCCCGGCCATCGAACGTATCAACAACTCGGATATCGCCGAGATCGTGCTGACCGACACCATCCCGCTGGAAGATAAGGAAAGCATGACATCGAAGATCACGATGCTGTCCGTGTCGGGCCTTCTGGCTGAGGCCATCCGGCGCATCCACGAGGACGAGTCAGTCAGTTCACTCTTTGTATAGTGTCCTGTGCGGTTGGTTCGAAGTAACCGTTCAGGACACTCGGGATAAATTCTATAAATGTACAGGGTGGGGCCCGCCCCATCACTACTTGGGAGGAACAGTATGCAACACAAACAGATGAACATCGAACTGAGATCGAAGACCGGCAAGGGAATCAGCCGCCAGTTGAGGAGTGCCGACATGGTTCCCGGCGTCGTGTACGGCAAGGGAATGGATCCGGTTGCGGTAAGCATCAAATATCGCGACCTTCAGGATGCCCTTGCCGGAGAAGGCGGCCAGAACAACCTGATCACCCTGGTGGGGGGCGGCAGCCTCGATCAGAGCATGGCAATTATTGCCGATATGCAGCGCGACGCGCTCAGGGGCACCTACCGTCACGTCGATCTCCACCGCATCAACATGAACGAGAAGCTGCGCGTCACTGTTCCGGTCGTCCTGAAAGGCACCGCGGCAGGGGTCAAGGAAGGCGGCCTGCTGGACCTGGCCCATCACGAATTGCACGCGGAGTGTTTGCCAAACAACATCCCCGACCACATCGAGATCGACATCACCAACCTCCAGATCGCCCATTCGATCCACGTAAATGAGATTGCTCTTCCGGAGGGGGTCAAGTTGCTCGACAACCCCAAAACCCCCGTGGTAAGCGTCCTCGGCAGAGTCAAGGAAGAAGAGGCCCCCGCCGGGGCGACCGCTTAGCCGGGTCCGTTCACCTTTCATGAAGACGCTGCTCATAGCGGGGCTGGGCAATCCCGGCCCCACGTATCAATGGACCCGCCACAATGCGGGTTTCCTTTTTTTGGACCGCCTGGCTCACCTGGAAAATATCGTCATAACCCGCAAATCCTTTTCCGGACTTGCGGGCGAATGGAACCGCGGCGACAACCGTCTGGTCCTGCTCAAGCCGCAGACCTTTATGAACCTCTCCGGCCGGTCGGTCATGCAGGCGCTCCAATTTTACAAACTTCCCCTATCGCACCTGATCGTCGTCCATGACGAGCTTGACCTGCCGTTCGGAACAGCGCGTTTCAAGCAAGGGGGTGGACATGGCGGGCATAACGGCCTGCGTTCCATTATGGAACAGCTCGGCAAGGGAGATTTCATCAGGCTGCGTATCGGCATCGGCAAGCCGGTCCACGGCGATACGACCAATTACGTACTGGGGCATATCCCGCCGGAACAGATGGAGACGCTTCCCCTGGTGCTGGACGGCGGGCTGGACATGCTGGAGATGATGCTGGACGAGGGGCTGCCCAAGGCGATGAGCATGTTCAACAACCGCAATTTTCTGGATAAGTAAATTATTAACAATCAGCAAAACCTGCCACAGAGACACTGAGACACTGAGGAAAATAGAAGGTCCCTTCCCCCAGCGGGGGAGGGTTAGGGAGGGGGTAAAGGGTCGCAAATCTAACGAATCCCCCCTCCTGACCTCCACCTTTAGGCCTTTAGGCCCACTTGGGTCCCAGAGGGTCCGCTGGGGGGAGGAACTATGTAGGTTCTGCTTTTGATGATCTCTGTGGCTCCGTGGCAAACATGACGTTTGAATAGTAATAAAAGCAAAGGTGATATCAATGGGTTTTAACTGCGGCATTGTCGGGCTTCCCAATGTGGGCAAGTCCACCATCTTCAACGCGCTGACCTCGGCCGGCGCCGAATCGGCCAACTACCCCTTCTGCACCATCGATCCCAACGTGGGAATCGTCCAGGTGCCCGATCCCCGCATGGATCGGCTCTCAGCCATTGTCAAGCCGCAGAAGGTCCAACCCACCACCATTGAGTTCGTCGACATCGCCGGCCTGGTCAAAGGCGCCAGTTCGGGGGAAGGGCTCGGCAACCAGTTCCTGGGCCACATCCGCAGCGTGGATGCCATCGTCCACGTGGTGCGCTGTTTCGACGACGATAACGTGGTGCATGTCAGTGGCCGGGTCTCGCCGGCAGACGACATCGAAGTGATCAATACCGAGCTGGCCCTGGCCGACCTGGACACGGTGGACAAAAAGATCCAGCGTGCCGAAAAAATGGCGCGCAGCGGGGACAAAAAGGCCAAGGACGAGGTCACCTTCTATCAGCGGGTCAAGGGGCTCTTGGAACAGGTCAAGAAGCTTCGCGGCGTGGCGGAAAACGAGGATGAGCGGCTTTGGATGCGCGACCTGCACCTTTTGACCGACAAACCGGTCTTGTACGTGGCAAACGTGGCTGAGGACGACCTGCACGGCAAGCACCCCTTTGTTGACCAGGTTCGGGGGATTGCCACGGCGGAAGGCGCCGGGGCGGTGGTGATCTGCGGCAAGCTCGAAGCCGAGATATCGGAGCTGGATGGAGAGGAGAAACAGGGATTCCTCCATGACATGGGGCTGGAAGAGCCGGGACTGGACCGCCTGATCCGCAGCGGCTACAAACTCCTGGGACTGATCACCTATTTTACCGCCGGTGTCAAAGAGGTACGGGCCTGGACCATTGTCAACGGCACCAAGGCGCCTCAGGCCGCCGGCGTAATCCATTCCGACTTTGAAAAAGGCTTTATCCGGGCCGAAGTGATCGCCTACCAGGACTTCATCTCCTGCAACGGCGAAGCCGGGGCCAAGGAAAAAGGGCTCATGAGGCTGGAGGGCAAGGAGTACGTGGTGAAGGACGGCGATGTGATGCACTTCCGCTTCAACGTTTGACAGTTTGTTGAAAATCTACTGCGGGGCCGGTCTGCTGCGTTGCCGCTCGCTCAAAAGCTCAACGTACCGAGGGGTACGCCTCGCATTCTCGCTCGCTTGCGCCTTGCTGACCAGCCTCCTCGCGACGATTTTCAACAAACTGTAAAAGCAAAAACAATGCGGCATACGAGGTTCGCTCGATGGCACACGATACCAGAATCCTCCTGATCGACGACGACGACTCTGGGCGCCAGGCCCTGGAACTGCTCCTTAATTCGGCC
>JBEKFJ010000245.1:0-3994 GCA_050013355.1 Oryzomonas sp. | reverse complement strand
CTTTGCGGAGCGGAACTTTCTTTACGCCCACACACCGATCATCACGGCCAGCGATTGCGAGGGTGCCGGCGAATTGTTCCGCGTAACCACCCTGGATGCGGTTGCGCCACCGCTGGTGGCGGGGCAGCCCGATTTCGATCAGGACTTTTTCGGCCAGAGGACCGGCCTCACGGTCAGCGGCCAACTGGAGGGGGAACTCCTTGCCCTGGCCTTTTCCGACATCTATACCTTCGGCCCCACCTTTCGCGCCGAAAACTCCAACACGCCGCGCCACGCGGCCGAATTCTGGATGATCGAGCCGGAGATGGCCTTTGCCGACCTAGCCGACGACGCCGAACTGGCCGAGGATTTCATTCGCTATCTTTGCCGTTTTGCCTTGGAAGAGTGCGCCGATGATATGGCGTTTTTCGACAAGCAGATCGAAAAGGGGCTTTTGGAGCGTATCCGGCAGGTGGCCGAAGCCGACTTCGTACGCATGGACTATGGCGACGCCATCGAACGGCTCCGGCGTTCGGGCACGGCCTTTTCATTTCCGGTGGCATGGGGACTGGATCTGCAGACCGAGCACGAACGCTACCTGAGCGAGCAGGTGGTGGGTGGGCCGGTCTTCATCCTCAACTACCCCAAGGAGATCAAGGCATTCTACATGCGACAGAACAGCGACGGCCGCACCGTGGCCGCCATGGACCTGCTGGTGCCCAAAGTGGGCGAAATCATAGGGGGCAGCCAGCGGGAAGAGCGGCTGGACCGGCTGACAGCGCGCATGACCGAGATGGGCATCTCCCAGGAACCGCTCTGGTGGTATCTCGACAGCCGCCGTTGGGGGAGCTGCCCCCACGCCGGTTTCGGGCTGGGCTTCGAGCGGCTGGTGATGTACCTCACCGGCATGGACAACATTCGGGACGTGATCCCCTTCCCGCGCACGCCGCGCCACGCCGAGTTCTGACAATGGGCCTATAACCTCAAGAATGGTTTCACGCAACGACGCAACGAAAAACATGCAGTTCTTAATTCTGGGCCTCGCGGGTTCAAGCCTTTGAATCTCGTTGAGCCGTCGCGGCGTTGCGTGAGTAATCGTTGTTAATGGTTTTCTCCGTGTCCCCGTGTCTCTGCTCTGTGGCGGATGTGATGCAGGGAAAAGGTTCTGCCGGCCGCGGCTGAAGGGCTCGCCACCGTTTGATGGCATGAAGGGATTCGGCACACGATGACACGGAAAGCATCCGGCGAATGAGTTCGATCCTATCCTGCATCTCAACCTCCCGATTTAATACGATTTACATGCAATAACTCTCATTCAGCACCGTTCAGATGACCCAAGCGTAGCATGCAACCGCGACATAAAACGTCACAATTGGCGACGCAGAAAAAATGGGCATGGCGCCCTCTTGCGTCAACGCGACGGTGGCGTTGTAGCGTTTTGTGGTCGATTTTAGCAAACAAACGCCCCCGGTTTTCCAGGGGCGTTTCCACATCGGCGGGGTGAGGAGAGGCACCCGTTACGGTGGCCGACGTTATCGTTCAACCTTATCCCGCAACCGAGGCACCCGGAGGCGCCGCACTCCGGTCCGTGAGGTCTTCAACCGCTTTGATTCCCTTCTCCAATTCTTTTCCCTCAGCCGGGTCAAACTGCTCAATGAGGGGCGCTATCTTCCCAGCGAACTGCGCCAGATTATCCAGGGCGGCATGACCCCGCTTTGCCAGATCCTCTGCCTTCAATACGGTTGCCTCAATGTTGGCCAGCGAAAATCCCATGATTCCAGCTCCTTTCGTTTGAGCCTTTAGGCCCACAGGGGTCCGTACGGGCTGTCTGGTGATGAATGAGCCGATCGGGAAGGGGTAGCAGCGGATTCCAGTGTCGTCATCCTCCAGGATCATCATGGCCGCGGTGCCGTGGCCGCCGGTGCTGCCATATATCATCGGCATGACGTTGTAGAAGTTGGAACGGATGAACACCACGCGCATCCGGTTCTCCACGTCGAACAGCCAATTCTTGACGCTGGCACGCTTCATTATGTCGGCATCGTCGGAGGTAAGGCGAAACCAGGGGCGGGCCGGAGAGGTCATGCCGGCATGCATGCCGGACTTGAGGGTGCGTAGGGCCGTGGTGGCGCAGGAGTTGATGATCTTGTCGTTGGCCTTTATGCCTTTGTTGCGGTCGATGACAAGGTATTTGCCGGTACGGGGCGACAGGAAGTCCGTCAACTCTCGCCAGTGGGGGATAAAGGAATTCCGCTCAAGCTTCAGTTCTCCCAGCCTTCGGTTCACCTGTTGATGTATCGATTCTTCAGCCATGGTGCTTCGCTCCTGTCAGATAATCAGATGAGTGTTGAACGTTGAGAGTTGAGAATCAAAAACTCAGCTTTCAACTCTCATCCTTCAACCGCCTTTCTCATCTCTCAACCGTATATTACTGGCCCAGCAAGGTTTTCGTGGCCGTGGTGGCGGGTGCGGTAACGCCCTGCGGCCCGGTGAGGATCGTATTGCTGGCCGCCTGGCGCTGGCGCAATTGTTCTGCATTACGGGCAGCAACCACACCGGCATCCTGTTGTTGAGGTGGCGGCGGCGGTGCTGGCGGCGCGCTTGGTGCTCCTCCTCCACACATAATGGACCTCCCATGAAGTAAGTTTGTGCTGTCATGGGCTATCAAAACAAAAAAAGAGGGCTGCGTCCATGCCGCAACCCCCATATCTTTCCCCAAAAGTTTAAATCTGCTTTAAGTTCTTAGTCCCCGAAATTTCACTTATCTCTTTTTGCTCGAATCTCGGCTGCACGCTTTACCAGCGTCTCTGCTTCCTTTTTGCGATCAGTTTCGCGATACAAATCCGCCAGGTTCACAAGGCTCGTGGCAACGTCAGGATGATCCGGGCCAAGAGACTTCTCCCGTATCTCCAGCGAGCGCTTGTAGAGTGGTTCGGCCTTTGCGTACTGGCCTTGGGCGCTGTACAACAAAGCGAGGTTATTCAGAATTGTGGCAACTTCAGGATGATTCGGACCTAAAACCTTCTCACAAATCAAGAGTGAACGGTTGTAGAGCGGTTCTGCCTGCTCATATTTTTTTTGGGCCTTAAACATCGTTGCAATGTTGTTCAGGGTCGTGGCCACATCGGTATGATCCTGGCCCAGGACCTTCTCCCGAATTGCAAGCGAGCGCATGAAGAGCGGTTCTGCCTTCGAGTTCTTTCCAATGGTTACGTACAGCGTCGCGAGGTTGCTCTGGCTCGTGGCAACTTCAGGAGAATCCGGACCAAAGCCCTCCTCCCAGATCGCCATTGAGCGTTTGTAGTAGGTCTCTGCCTGATCGAACTGTCTTTGGGCGCCATACAGCGCAGCGAGGTTGTTCAAGCTCGTGGCCATGTCGTGATAATTTGGCCCTTTCACTTGTTCGGCGGCTTCAAGCGCCTTTTTCGCCACTTCGATGGCTTGGTCATAGCGCCCCTGCTGGTAGAGCGACTCAACCTCGGCGTTAAGCGTCTTCCATTCCAGCTTTTGCGCAGAGGCGGCTGTGCCAGTGCAAAACACAATTGGTAGTAATAGCAATGCAGCAAGGAGTCTTTTTATATGACGTTTTACTATATGACGTGCCATAGTAATTAAAGTGTAGTACCGTTTGCTACACGGTCTTTTTCAAGTCTAATTGTGTAAATTTATCGTCAGCTTCCGGTAACACGCGGGCCAGGAGAAACTTTTATTCGTATAGCATGGTTTCCAGGTTAATCAAGTTTCGTCACCAGAAATTAAGTTTAGTGTCACGCAATTATAACAATGGGGGGCTGCGCCCATGCCGCAACCCCCGTATCTTTCCCAAAATATATCTGCTTCGATAAACACGAAAGGCGACCGATTAGCCGCCTTGTGAATTAAGTTTCCGTCCAGAAAGGGTTCTTTTCCGCCCATGCGGCGTCAATCTTCGGGCTTGCTTGTGACTTCGGCCGTTGGCCTCACCCTTCGGGCGCCTTCGCGGTCCAATTTAGCAAGCAAAATTGTGCGGCGTACC
>JBEKFJ010000244.1:0-4002 GCA_050013355.1 Oryzomonas sp. | reverse complement strand
CTGCACGTCCTGGTGGGCGGCCGCACCATCCGCGACGTTACCGCCCTCTCCATCCGCGATTGCCTGGCCTTTTTCGAAGGATTGGAACTCTCCGACAAGGAGAAGGAGATCGCCCGGCGCATCCTCAAGGAAATCCGCGAACGCCTGTCGTTCCTGGTCAACGTAGGGTTGGACTACCTCTCCCTGGACCGCACCTCCGGCACCCTCTCCGGCGGCGAAGGGCAGCGCATCCGCCTGGCCACCCAGATCGGCTCGTCGCTGGTGGGCGTGCTCTACATCCTGGATGAGCCCTCCATTGGCCTGCACCAGCGGGACAACGCACGGCTGCTGGATACCCTCAAGCGGCTGCGCGACCTGGGCAACACCGTGCTGGTGGTTGAACACGACGAGGAGACCATCCTGGAGGCAGACCACCTGATCGACATGGGGCCGGGGGCCGGGGTGCACGGCGGCGAGGTGGTGGCCCAGGGCACACCGGCCGAGGTCATGAAAAACCCGGCATCCCTTACCGGCCGCTACCTGTCCGGCGAACTGTCCATCCCGGTGCCCAAAAAACGCCGCAAGGGTTCGAAGCAACTCAGGATCATCGGCGCCTCCGAGAATAACCTGAAGAACGTGGACGTGGATATCCCGCTGGGAATCATGACCTGTGTGACCGGCGTCTCGGGGTCGGGGAAATCGACCCTGGTGATCGACACCCTGCACAAGGTGCTCAGCCAGCGGCTCTACCGCAGCCGTGAAAAGGCCGGCGCCGTGAAGGACATCCGTGGCCTGGAGCACCTGGACAAGGTCATTAACATCGACCAGTCGCCAATCGGCCGAACCCCGCGGAGCAACCCGGCCACCTACACCGGCGTGTTCGGCGATATCCGCGACCTGTTCTCCAACCTGCCCGAATCCAAGCTGCGCGGCTACAAGCCGGGTCGCTACTCCTTCAACGTCAAGGGGGGGCGCTGCGAGGCCTGCTCCGGGGACGGCATCATCAAGATCGAGATGCACTTCCTGCCGGACGTGTACGTTGAGTGCGAGGTCTGCAAGGGGGCGCGCTACAACCGCGAGACCCTGGAGGTGCTCTACAAGGGCAAATCCATCGCCGAAGTGCTGGACATGACCGTTTCCCAGACCCTGGAGTTTATGGGTGCCATCCCGCGCATCAAGAACAAGCTCAAGACTCTGGAAGAGGTCGGCCTGGGCTACATAAAGCTGGGGCAGTCGGCCACGACCCTTTCTGGGGGCGAAGCCCAACGGGTCAAGCTGGCCAAGGAACTCGCCCGCCGCGCCACCGGCCGCACCATCTACATCCTGGACGAACCGACCACCGGCCTGCACTTTGAGGATATCCGCAAGCTTCTGGAGGTGATCCAGCGTCTGGTGGATGCAGGCAACACCGTCGTCATCATCGAGCACAACCTGGACGTGATCAAGACCGCCGATCACATCATCGACCTGGGTCCCGAGGGGGGCGACCGGGGGGGCGAGATCATCGTCACCGGCACCCCGGAACAGGTGGCCAAGGCCACCAAGTCCTACACCGGCCAATACCTGCGCAAGATGCTGTAGCCCTGCGCCGGCAGTCGTCGGCCGGTGTTTCCGGTGCGGCCATGATCGGGGCATAATAAGTCTTTTTATAACCGCCGATAAAACCAATAGCTTTGCGGGGGTAGTTTCCAGAAAAATTACCCCGCGTAGTACGCTCCTCGTCGTATCCCCTTGCCACCACGGCCCCGCCCCAGGTCTTCCGCCTTATTCCAATTCCAAATCAAAGCGGCATCTTCGTTGGCTCGTCTTCGGCTCCTCAACGTACTACCTGTACGGCTTCGTCGCCTCGATCCTCGCCGCCTTGATGTCATCTTTGATTTGAAACCGGAATTACCCATTGGATTTCACCCCCTCATGGCAAAACAGGACAAAAGGGGTATAATTACATTTATATGTATCATAGTGGCATCAGGCGGAAGGAGTCGGCTCATGAAGCGACCATTACGACTGCCAATGAACGGGTTTGCGCCGGCATTTATGCAGTTTGTCAAAACGCCATGAGCGAGGCGCCGGTCATAGCGCCCGACACCCCGGAAAACCGAGAGCTCAGGGACAATGTCCGCCCCGACGACTGGGTCAACCCGCAGCCGGGGGGACGCTACAACCTGGTGGTGATCGGTGCAGGGACAGCTGGGCTTGTCTGCGCCGCCGGGGCGGCCGGGCTGGGGGCCAGAGTGGCTCTGGTGGAACGGCACCTGATGGGCGGCGATTGCCTCAACTACGGCTGCGTCCCGTCCAAGGGGCTTATCCGCGCGGCGCGGGCGCTGTTCGACGCGCGCAACGGCGCACGGTTCGGCGTCAGGGACGGCAAGGGGGTCGGCTTTGACTTCGGCGTGGCCATGGAGCGGATGCGGCGGCTGCGAAGCGCCTTGAGCCGCCACGATTCGGTCCGAAGGTTCCGGGATGAACTGGGGGTTGACGTCTTTATCGGCGAAGGGCGCTTTATCGCCCGCGACCGGGTGGCGGTGGGGGACCGGGAACTCTGCTTCAAAAAGGCCGCCATCTGTACCGGCGCCCGGGCAAGCGCACCGCCGGTCCCGGGACTGGCCGAGGCCGGCTACCTGACCAACGAAACCGTATTTTCCCTGACCGAACTGCCGCCGCGCCTGGCGGTGATCGGAGCCGGCCCCATCGGCTGCGAACTGGCCCAGACCTTCTCCCGCTTCGGCAGCCGGGTGACGCTGATCCAAACGGCAACGCAGGTACTGGGGCGCGAGGACCGGGACGCAGCCGATATCCTAGCCAGCGCCCTGATCCGCGATGGGATCGACCTGCTGGTGGGTATGAAGGTCCTGGCCGTGGAACAGCGGGGCAGCGACAAGGTGCTGCACCTGGAGCGGGACGGCGCAGGACAGGAGGTGGCAGCGGACGCCATCCTGGCGGGGGTCGGCCGCACACCCAACGTCGAAGGGCTGGGGCTGGAAGCGGCCGGCGTCGCCTACGACCCGGCCGGCGTCGTGGTCAGTGACACCCTGCAAACCTCCAATCCCGCTATCTATGCCGCCGGCGACTGCTGTTTCCCCTTCAAGTTCACCCACACCGCCGACGCCCTGGCCCGCATCCTGATTGCCAATGCCCTGTTCATGGGGAGGCAGAGAACATCCGCCCTGACAATCCCGTGGTGCACCTACACCGACCCGGAGATCGCCCACGTGGGGCTGTATGAACGTGACGCACAGGAGAAGGGCATCCCGGTCACTACCCTGACCGTGCCTCTTACCGAGGTGGACCGGGCCGTGCTGGACGGCGAAACCGACGGCTTTGCACGGGTCCATCTGAGGGCCGGCACGGACAGGATCATCGGCGCCACCATCGTGGCCCGACACGCCGGGGAGATGATCAACGAATTCTCCCTGGCCATCACGGGCGGCCTCGGCCTGGGGGCCATCGCCCGGACCATCCACCCCTACCCGACCCAGGCCGAGGCAATCAAAAAATTGGCCGACGCCCATAACCGTACCCGCCTGACACCGTTCCTCAAAAGGGTGCTCGGCGCCTGGCTGCAATGGCAGCGGGGCGGAAGCTGATGCGGAACATGCAGAATCAATTATTCAAAATCGGCAATTTGCCACAGAGACACAGAGACACAGAGGAAAGCACAGAGTTTTTTCAAATAATCTCAATTCTGGAATGGTGAAAGAAATGAGTCCACAATGTTGTTTCACACTTTGAAATGTTTATCTCCGTTCTCTGCGGCTCTGTGGCATATGCTTTTTCTGTGATTATTCTACGTGTGAGGTGAGAAACCATGAAAACAACACTTACAGCGGGACTGGAACACACCTTCCGCTATCGCGTACCGCGGGAGAAGACCGTCCCTTTCCTGTATCCCGAGTCAGACCTTTTCCGTGAAATGCCCGAGGTCTTTGCCACCGGCTTCATGGTCGGTTTCATTGAGTGGGCCTGCATGGAGGCGCTGCGTCCCTATCTCGACGAGGGGGAGCGGACCCTGGGCACCATGAT
>JBEKFJ010000243.1:0-4030 GCA_050013355.1 Oryzomonas sp. | reverse complement strand
CCGGCCGCCAACGGGATGGTGTAGCCGAGCGGGGTATGCATCGAGCCTTCCACCAGATAGAGGTTGTAGAAGGTGGCGATGGAGAGGTCCATGAAATCGATCAGACCTGATGCCTCGAAGAGGGCGCAGATTTCCTGTACCTGGGACAGGTCGAGCCCGCCGGGGATCATCTCGTCGGCGCACATGCGGATACCGAGGGTGAAATCCTTGCCGATTGCCCTGCGTACCGCGGAGATAAACATGAGCGGCGCCCGCATCCGGTTTTCCAGGGAACCGCCGTATTCGTCGCTGCGGAAGTTGGTGAGCGGCGACAGGAACTGGCGGGCCAGGCTGGAATGGCCGAACTGGATCTCTACCCCGTCGAAACCGCTTTCACGGACATGGGTGGCACTGCGGTAGAAATAGCGGGAGACTTCCGCGATATCCTCCGGCTCCATCGCCTTGGGGGTCTCACGGAACAGGACGTCCGGAACCGGCGACGGAGCCCAGACCGGTAGCCGGGAGATGCTGCCGTCACCCTGTTGACCGTTGTGATTCAACTGGGCAAAGATCTTGGAGTCGTACTGGTGCACGTAATCAGTGATCTTCTTGAAGCCGGGAATCACCTCCGCATGGTAGACGTCGATCAGTTTCTCGTAGGCCATGTCGGTCGGATGGACCGTCAGTTCCTCGGTTATGATCAGGCCGGCCCCTCCCTTGGCCCGTTCCCCCCAGTAATACATTTGGCGTTCGCTGGGGAGATTGCCTACCGCAAGGTTGGTCAGGTGCGGCTGGAACGAGAGGCGGTTCTTAACCTCGACCGCGCCTATCTTGAGTGGTGAGAACAGATTCGGAAACATCATGGGATCGCTCCTGTTACTGCGGTATGGTGGTCAGGCTGCTGCCGACCATTGATTGTCGGCAATGGTCGTCACGCAGCGCTCAAGGCACTCGGGATCACCACCGTTGATGTCGTTTTTAAGATGCCACGCCACAGCCGGACAGCCTCCGTGGCACTGATCGAAACGTTGGCACTCCTCGCAGGAATGGATCCTCAGGTTACGGAACGAGGCATAGATCTCCGAGTTGTCCCAGATATCCTGAAAACTGCCGGTGCGGAGATTGCCGGCCTCGAAGCGGTCGCTCTGGAGAAAGGCGCAGGGATACATGTGGCCGGTAGGACTTACGCAACAGGTAAGCTTGGCCGCACCGCACAGATTGAGCCCCAGTCCTTGACGTTCCTGTGTCGTCAGAGAGAAGAAACTGTCGCCGGTCCGCACGTCGCCGCTGGCTGCAAGCCAGTCGGAAAAGGCAAGCAACTGGGCCGGAGAGGGCCGAAGAGACTCCCAATTGTCGGCTCCACGCCCTGAAGGGCGAAAACGGCTGACCCTGAGCGACACGCCCAGAGAGCGGGCCAGTTGGTGCATGGCCGGGATCTCGGCGGCATTCTGGGCAGTAAGCACCGTATTGATACTGGTGGGGATGGAGGTGGCAGCCAGCAGTTTGACCGCTTCTATGGCCTTGTCGAAGACCCCGTTACCCCGGATGGCGTCGCAGGTTTCCCGATTTGCCCCGTCCAGGCTCACCTGGATGGCCACCAAGCGGTTGGAGGCAAGACGCGCCACCCGCTCGGGGCCGATCAGGGTGCCGTTGGTGGAGATGCAGGCCATGATGCGTCTGGCATGGCAGGCCGTCAGGATCTCCTCAAAATCGGGACGGATGAACGGCTCGCCTCCCCCGAAATTAATCTGAAAGACACCTGCCGCATGCAGTTGTTCCACCAGATCAAGGGCCTCGGCGGTGGTGAGTTCGTTACAGGCCTTTTCTCCGGAAGAGGAAAGACAGTGACTGCAACGGAGGTTACATGCCAGCGTGACTTCCCAGGTCAGGTTTACCGGGGAGCGCATCCCCATTTCGACGTATTTATTGCTCATGGAGAAATCCTTTTTCCAGGAGTTGTGTTACAAATCTTTGTAGTGCCTTCTTCTCGGAATCCGAGGCCCCGGCGGGGAATTCGTCTCTGCCGCGTACGGTTCCGAAGAAGTCTGCGGTAAGAAGACTGCCAGTCGCAGCGAAGAGCAGGCGCGGCCCCCTGCAATCGTAAAACAGGAGACCGAACCTCTCTTGCCGCGCGCGGCAGGACGGATGCAGCTTTATGCCTGCCGCAGCCATCTCAGTACACCCCGCAGATGCCGTCGATTGCGAGTTCCTCAACCTGGATCTCCTCAAGGATCCGGGGTTCCTCGGTGCTGCATGTTTCGACTTTCTGAGCTTCTGTTTCCATGTTCTTCTCCTTGTAAAGGTTTGTTACGCGTCGCTGTCAACTGCACGCGCTGTTGTAATCATATGTTTGCAACCGCAATGCCAAAAAATAAAACACTGATATACCAAGTAATTGTGTAGCCTGGGATAGAGGCCGCAGATTTACGATATCTCGACATGGGGAGAAAAGGGACAATTGCCGATATGTCGACACTTGCGCACGTTAAGGGAATCGTTGCAAAACTCCTCAACGGGTAAAATATCTACACTTTTGTTAAACCAGCGTTTGTTTATATGGGGACACACGATGAATTGGAACGGTATCTGCACGATGATTTCGCGGAGTGCATCCCCGCAAACCCGCTCCACGAGAGGTTCTGTATGCATGCAAAAAACTCACACTGTTCGTACTGCGGCGCAGCATTCCCGCATGATCTTCCCTGGCCCCGGCAATGCCCTGCCTGTGACGCCAGAAGCTATCTGAATCCGCTGCCGGTCGTTGTGGCGATCGTACCGGCGGGAAACGGCCTGGTGACGGTGCGCAGGAACATCGAGCCCCAAAAGGGCACCCTGACGTTGCCGGGCGGCTACCTCGACCTGGGAGAAACGTGGCAGGAAGGTGCCAGCCGCGAACTGCTGGAAGAGACCGATATTGCGGTTCCGCCACATGATTTCAGGCTCTATGACGTCGCCAACGGCCTGGACGACACCCTGGTCATCCTGGGGCTGGCGTTGCCGCAGCCGCACAGTTGTCTGGTGCCATTCTCGTCCAGCGAGACCCAGGAGGTGGTACTGATCGATCAGCCGATGGAACTGGGATTTCCGTTGCACACCCTGGTGGTGCGGAGATACTTTGCCGATACGCGCTTATGAGGTATATTTCTTTCCTCTGCCAACAACCTGATAACGGGAAACGGGGAAATATCCGAAGCACATGAAGAGACTCCAAAGCAACATCACCAAGCTGTATGCCTTCTCCTTCCTGCAGATGACCCTCTTCCCGATGGCCATCATCACCCTGTTCTGGAAGGACCGCATCGGCCTCTCACTGACCCAGATTTTGCTCCTGCAGAGCATTCTCTCCATTGTCATGGTGTCAATGGAGTACCCCACCGGTTATATCAGCGATCAGATCGGCTATCGGGTGTCGCTCTCGCTGGCCTCGCTGCTCGGCATTGCCGGCTGGGGAATATATACGGTCGCGGTCACATTCAGCCACGTGCTGGCGGCGGAGATACTGCTGGGGATATCGTTGGCCTTTATCAGCGGCGCCGACAGCGCCATGCTGTTCGAGACTCTCAAGGCCGATGGCTCGGAGCATGCTTATGCCCGCTACCAGGGGCGCATGAGCGGCTTTGCCCAGGGGGGCGAATCACTGGGCGCCATCTTCGCCGGCGTGATCTACGCCTATGCCCCGCTTCTGCCCTTTGTCCTGCAGGTGGGGGTCTGGCTGCTGGCCCTGCTCCTGGTCCGCTCCATGACCGAACCGCCGCGTGAGATCGCAACACCGGCCAGTCATCTTGCCGCTGCTCTTCGGTCGGCGCGCTACGCCTTCATAGATAACCGGCGCTTGCGGGCGCTGATCCTGCTGAATGCAGCCTTGGGGCTGGCATCATTTTACCCGGTCTGGCTGATCCAACCCTACATGCAGCACACCGGCGTGCCGCTGGCGTGGTTCGGCCCGGTATGGGCCGGCGCCAACCTGTGCGTGGCGCTCTGTTCGCTGGCCAGCCATCATGTCAGCCGGTACATGGGGGAGCGGCGAATGCTGATATTGTTCGTGCTTCTG
>JBEKFJ010000242.1:0-4065 GCA_050013355.1 Oryzomonas sp. | reverse complement strand
GGTCTTCGGCGCTCAGTTATACTGCTTCGCTTCCAGCCTGGAAGGGGTTCAGAGACAGGATGGATGCCAGAAACTGGGCATCCTCTATATTACTGCCGGCATCGTCAGCCTGGTTTTCCGGGAGATGTTGTTTGTCGTATCGGGTTTCATGCTGATTATGCTCGGCATGCGCCTGGTGTCGTACGGCCTCGACCGGATCGGCAAAAAAACATTTATTGACCGCTACAAGGAGGATTGAGAGGGGGGTTCACGAAATAAAAACAATCATACCCTTAAGGTTACAGGCTGGTATGCCGTAACCTTTTTTCTTGCAAAATTCCAATGCCGCCCGATTCCGGCGGCCTGTCGCAAAATCTATGATTATGGAGAGCCCGGATTGAAACGCCTTCTGCTCTGCACAGTTTTTGTTGCCGCTTTACTGCTCATCGCCTACCGCCCCGTCTACCCCACGAAGAAGATCGGCCCGGCGGCCGCCGCCGCCATCCGCAAAGGCAAGACGACGAAATACCAGGTGCAGGCTCTCCTGGGCACCCCCCAGTTTGTCGAAAGACAGGTGCCCCTGCGCCGGACGCCCGAGGCCGAATCCCTGCCGGAAAAATATCTCGCATCCGAACAATGGACCTACTGGACGTACAGCAGGCATGGATCGGCGACCGCCAAACCCGGCGCCAAACCTGCACGCTTTTTCATCGTTGTCTTTTTCGATACCCAGGGAACGGTGCTCGATTGCGAGACCGAACTGGAGGATTGAGCCCACATCCCGAGTGAAGTATAGCAGGTCAATATTCGGGCCGGTCGTGCTATAATGAGGATAGTGAACAGGAGAATAACCGGAACACTATCCTGGAAGGAGAATTCACCATGGAAGGCAAGAACATTCATGGCATGTTGAACCCTTCCGACTGCGCGCTGGCGGTAATAGACTATCAGCCGGCGATGTTCTCGGGGGTACATTCCCATGATCGAATGTCGATCGTGCAAAATATTCAGATACTCGGCAAATCCGCCAAGCTGTTCAAGGTGCCGACGGTCCTCTCCACGGTAGCCGCGGAAACCTTCAGCGGCGCCATGATCCCGGAGGTCACTGCAATCTTCCCCGGCCAGACGCCCATCGACCGCACCTCCATCAATGCCTGGCTCGACCCGCAGTTCAAAGCCGCGATCAAGAAAACCGGCCGCAACAAGATTGTGCTGACGGGACTCTGGACAGAGGCCTGTGTGCTGTTCCCGACACTTGACCTGCTGCAAGCCGGATACGAGGTCTACATCCCTACCGACGCCTGCGGCGATGTCAGCAGAGAGGCCCATGAGCGGGCGGTGCAGCGGCTCGTCCAGGCCGGCGCGGTCCCCATCACCTCCCTGCAGTTCCTGTTCGAGTTGCAGCAGGATTGGGCTCGCAGCGCAACCTACGGCGGCGTCATGGAGATCCTGAAGGCCCACTCGCCTTACGGCATCGAAGTGCGCTTCGTTAAGGAGTTCCTCGGCGGACACGGCGAGGGGACCAAGCTGCGCAGGGCCGCCTGACACCCTGAGGGAAGGGAAGCCCTGTTCGGGCAACGAACGTTTCCCGAACAGGCTGTTCAGCAAACGGCCGGCACGGGAAACCATGCCGGCTGTTCTGTTTGGATGGAGGCGGTTGAACATGTCCAGTTTTTTGCTATGATAAAATGAAATTGGGAGGAGGCCAGCGTGGCAATCATAGCGATCGTAGCGGGCATTGCCCTGATCCTTCTGGTCCTGTGGGAGGGGTTTGAGACCGTGGTCCTGCCGCGCCGGGTGACGCGCCGCTTCCGCCTTACCCGGTTCTTTTACCGGAACAGTTGGCGCCCGTGGGTGAAGATGGTCACGCATCTGCTTCCGGCACGGCAGCGGGAGACGTGGCTGAGCTGTTTCGGTCCACTGTCGCTCCTGCTGCTCTTGAGTTTCTGGGCATTCGGCCTGATCTGCGGTTTCGCGCTCATCCACTGGGCGCTCGGCTCGGCGGTGCTGACCATGGACGGCTCAAGCGGCTTCCTCACCGACCTCTACCTGAGCGGCACCACCTTCTTCACCCTTGGCCTGGGGGATGTGCTCCCCCGCACCTCCCTGGCGCGCCTGCTGGTGGTTGTGGAATCGGGGATGGGGTTTGCCTTTCTCGCCCTGGTTATCGGCTACCTGCCGGCCCTCAACCAGTCCTTTGCCCGTCGCGAGGTGAGCATCTCCCTCCTGGACGCCCGCGCCGGCTCCCCCCCCACTGCCTCGGAAATGCTCCGCCGGCACGGCTATGAACGGGGGAAAGAGGCGCTTCGCCAACTCCTGTTCGAATGGGAGCGCTGGTCGGCGGAGTTCCTCGAAGGGCACCTCTCCTATCCGGTCCTCGCCTATTTCCGTTCCCAGCACGACAACCAGTCATGGCTCGGGTCCCTGACCGCGATCCTGGACACCTGCGCGCTGATCATGGCCGGTCTGGAAGGGGCCTGCGAACGCCAGGCTGAGCTGACCTTCGCCATGGCCCGCCACGCCGTCGTCGACCTGTCGCTGGTTTTCAGGACCGGTCCGCGGGAACCGGGCACCGACCGGCTACCGCCGGAGAGGCTGGCGGAGTTGCGCCTCCTGTTGGCCGACAACGGGCAGAACCTGCGGGAAGGGGAGGCATTCGACCGGAAGCTGCGGGAGCTGCGCCTTTTGAACGAGCCGTACGTCAACGCGCTGGCCACCCACTTTCAGGTCAGGCTCCCCCCCTGGATCGCCAAGGAAAGTTGGGTGGACAACTGGCGTGGAAGTTTCTGGGAGCGACCCGGCAAGGGGAGAAGACCGGCGGAAAAAGGCAGGGCCGACCATTTCTGAACAATGGGATTGGGAGACGGCGCGACGGTTCCTTGCACTGTCCCGTGCCCGGGTTGGGGGATGGACGGGACGGTTACGGCGGGTGAGGCTCATCAGGGGTTGCGGCGGGAGAACAGGAGATTTTCAACAGACTGTTACGTTTCTCTTCGTTCCTTTCCTTCATAGCTCTTCTTGCCGGATGAACCCCGCAAGGCATCCTTCTCGGTAACCTTGACCCATTCGCCCGAACGGCGAAAGGTGAGGATCCGCCTTTTCTCTATGTTGGAATCGAGCTCTTCCGCACTGACAACGCCCGGTGTCCCGTCTATGAATATCACTGGAATCTTCATGAGTTATTTTTATCAAATTTTTTCATAAATGGCAATTTCATACGTGTGAAAACATTGAGAACAGGTTCTACTGATATTCCCGTCCGAAATAAGCTTGTGCCTGCCCCTGGAAAACAATATGATTTCCCGTAAACGCCACCCCAAGGAGCCGTGCATGACCCGAAACCCAAAGATCATCGACGATGCCGAACTCCAGCCCTGAGCCCGCGGCCGTTCCCATCGCCGTCGGCGTCAGTTCATGCCTGTTGGGGGAACGGGTCCGCTACGACGGCGGCCACAAGCACGACCGCACCATCACCGACTGCCTGGGACGCTTTTTCCGGTTCGTGCCGGTCTGCCCGGAGACGGGGTGCGGCATGCCGACGCCCCGCGAGGCCATGCGCCTGGAGGGTGACCCGGCCGCTCCCCGCCTCGTAACCCACCAGAGCCGGATCGACCTGACCGACCAGATGCTGGCCTGGTGCCGGATGAAGGTCAGGGAGTTGGAAGGCGAGGATCTGTGCGGCTTCATCCTCAAGAAGGGGTCGCCCAGTTGCGGCCTGTTCCGGGTCGAGGTCCAAAACGACGGCGAAGCGACCAAACACGGGAGCGGCTTGTTTGCCGCGGCCGTGGTGGGGCACTTTCCGCTTCTGCCGGTGGAGGAGGAGAGGCGCCTGAACGACCCACGCTGTCGGGAGGAGTTCATCGAACGGGTCTTCGGCTATTGGCGCGGGAGAGCTAATAGGAAATAGGATTTATGGGAACTATGGGAATTATAAGACCAATAAGTCCCATGAGTCCCATAAAGCTCACGCCCCCTATTCCCCCCTGAAATTCGGCTTGCGTTTCTCGTTGAAGGCGTTTTTCCCCTCCAGGTAGTCGTAGCTGTCGTAAACCTTGCGGCGCAGCCCCTGGATGCGCTCGAAGGTCT
>JBEKFJ010000241.1:0-4089 GCA_050013355.1 Oryzomonas sp. | reverse complement strand
AGGCCTTTGGCCTCACCCTTCGGGCGCCTTCGCGGTCCAATTTCACAAATGAAATTGTGCGGCGTAGCGCCCGGCCTTCGCAGCCAAAGCTGCTTCGGCGGAGTAGGCCTGCTACGCCTCCGCAGGGCTTTTAGCAGAACCGTTCCGGTCTGTCCCTGCGGGATGAACTCCGCTGCGCTTCGTCACCGATAATCGCCGGAGGCGATTATACTGCGGGTGCGACGATCTGTCTATTTTTGAACAACCTAGGTTTTTCAATAGCCTGCAACTAACCGCACTGGATGCTAAGTTGATGCGGTTCGACAGAAGGAGGGTGAGCCTGTGACGCTCCATCGTTTTTCCCGCACCGAACTCCTGGTCGGCCACCAGGGGCTCGACACGCTTCGCCGGAAGCGCGTCATGATCTGCGGCATCGGCGGGGTCGGGAGCTATGCGGCCGAGGCCCTCGGCCGGGCCGGGGTCGGCTCCATCACCCTGGTGGATTTCGACGACGTCTGCCTGACCAACGTCAACCGCCAGCTCCATGCCCTTTCCAGCACGGTCGGCATGTCCAAGGTCGAGGTCATGGCCGGGCGGCTCAAGGACATCAACCCCGAAGCCGAGATCATCCCGGTCAAGGCATTCTTCTGCGCCGGGAATGCCGCGGAGCTGCTGACGCCGCGCCCCGACTACGTGCTGGACGCCATCGACCATTTCACCGCCAAGGCCGCCCTGATCACCATCTGCCGCGCGGAGGCCATCCCGGTCATCTCCAGCATGGGGGCGGCCAACAAGCTCGACCCCACCAAGATCCACGTGGCGGACATCGCCGCCACCCGCAACTGCCGCATGGCCCGCAGCATGCGCAAGATGCTCCGCAAGGCCGGCATCCATGACGGCGTGCAGGTCGTCTACTCCACCGAGGAGCACCGGGAGCTCAATCCCCAGGCCGCCTTCTGCGGCACGGAGTGCATCTGCCCCAATCGGGAGGACCAGGTGTTTCGCTGTGAAAACCGACGTGTGATCCTCGGCAGCATCTCCTACATTCCTCCCATCTTCGGCCTGACCATGGCCGGCGCCGTTGTCAACGCGCTGCTGGAACAGGGGCAGTGAAAACTTTTTCAGGCGGCCTTGACCGGTTTGTTTTCCCGGCTATACTCCTCGTAGAGATATCTATTTCTTAGTTATAGGAGGTGAACCATGGGCAGGGAGTTTTCGCTACAGGAGGCCTTGAAGCTGGCCATCAAGGCTGAAAAGGACAGCATGGATTTCTACCGCAAGGCCGCCTCGGTGGCAAAAAACGTGCGGGCCAAGAAGGTGTTCGAGCTGTTGGCCAACGAGGAGGTCGGCCACCTCAAGTTGTTCTTTGAGTACTACAAGGGGGGGGACTTCGGAGATATAACCAGCTATATGAATTCTCCGGTGGACACGAAGAACCCTACCTACATGAAACTGGAAAAGGCCATGACCGAGGAAATGATCGAGCAGAAGGCGCTGGAACTGGCCCTGGCCGAGGAGAAGGCGTGCATCGGCCAGTATACCCAGTTCGCAAAGGATATGGTGGATCCCGCGGTCAGGAGCGTCTTTGATAGGGTTGTCAAAGAGACCCAGGGGCACTACGACATGATCGAGTCCGAGTATGCCCACATCATGACCATGGTGCACGAGAGCGACCAGGACATCTACGTCAGGGAATAGGATTTTGCACGATGCTCAAGGGCCTGTCGGTACGAGATACCGTCAGGCCTTCTTATTTTAAAACCGCTGCAAAGGAACGGGACGTTACGGCCGCCTTCCCCTGCGGGATCAACGATGATGGTGCGGGCAGAGGGAGGGGTCACAGCGGTGGGTCGCCGATGATCAGCACCCGGGGACCGTAGGTGATCTTCTGGAACTTTCCCGTATCGTCATGATTTCCGACTACCCACTGATAGAGTCTTTTGGCCCCTTGCAGCAGTGGCTGTTTCAGTTCGTGGTACTCCTCCCCATAAACCTTCCGGTCGTAATCGCGGTAGTATTCAATCTGCATCTCCTCGTCATAAAGGCCGATACAGCCATGGGAAGCCGGGTATCCGGGCACGTCGCGGCCGTGGATAAAGTATGAGGGTGTGGTGGGGAGCGACTTGTCCATGAAGAACCTGAGTCCGTAGTGCATCGGGTAAAGGCGGCCAACTTCCTCAACCCTGTACATGTTGGAGGTATGCCGTCGGTCGACGGCATCGACCCTGAACTCACCGTTGGGGACCCGGTGCCCCTCGATGCCCACCGCTGCGGGAAACGAGAGCACGAGCTTCCCATGCTCATACGCCCCCAGAAACATCTCGGACTGGTCCACCAGGATGAATTTCTCCTCCCCTGCAGCCTCCGCGTAGTATGTGGGCAGCGGGGTAAATCCCTTGATATCCTCCAGCCTCACGGGCACCTTGATGGACATCCCGCCGTAGAAGTGGCGCCGGTCCATGCGGTTGAAGCGCAACACATCCTGCCAGTCGGTTCCGAAAAGCTTCTCGGGGGTGTCCTTCCACGTCAGTTTCACGCAGTTCCACTCGATGGGTGTATCGCTGGGAAAGCGGACCTCGCACAGCGATTTGAGCTTGGCCGAGGCCAGGGCCTGGGAGGTGCAGAGCAACACCACAACGAGGTTGAGTATGGTTTGGGCAAGGTATTTCATCGGACTCCCCCGAGCGTCAAGGTGCGTTCGCGCCGGCCACGACGTTAGTATATATCTATAATTTTATATTACCATAAATAGGGGCTGTAGGAGCCTCTCTTCCCGCCTCTGACCGTCCGGTTCCGCTATAAAATACGGCGCCGGTCCTATGGGAGCCACGGGCCTGCATGCCGACCGGATGGAATCTTATTACGTTGACTGAGCATCCTGTTGTCTGGTATTAAAATGCCTTTCAATGTTATGGCAATGGAGGAATACCATAGGGCAAGGATTGCGGCATGTTTTTTAAAAAGGTTACCAGGCGGGCGTTTCTTCACACGGCAGCAGCAGGAATACTGACCCTTGGCTGGGATGGACTGTCTTTCGCAAAGATGCTTCCCGCCGAGGATGGCTCACTTTCTCTCTACAACACGCACACGCGCGAACGGCTCTCCGTCGTATTCCGAAGACCGGACGGGACCTATGATACCGACGCCCTCAATGCGTTGAACTGGATCATGCGCTGCCATGTCACCAACCAGCAGACCGTTATGGATGTAAATGCCATTGAATATCTCAACCTTGTTGACAAGAAACTGGGGGGAGGAAACGAGATCCACATCATCTCCGGCTATCGGACCCCTTCCTACAACTCGTTCCTTAAGAGCAAATGCGGACGTGTCGCCGGACACAGTCTCCACCTTGTCGGCAAGGCCATTGACATCGCCGTTCCGGGCATCGGTCTGGATAAGGTGCGGCATACGGCAGTAGCACTGCGGCTTGGAGGGGTCGGTTATTACCCCGGTGACGGCTTTGTCCACATCGACTCGGGAATGTTCAGAACCTGGTGAATGGAATGCGGAACCCCCGTATTTCCCGTTGCCCCCGACCAGACGGCCGTAGCCCCGGAAGTCCGATACCAAGCGTTATGTGGCGCATCATAGTCATAGTATCCGCCCTCCTGGCGTCAGTCACAACGACCAGCGCCGCGATGGACGATCCCTTCCCCACGGTTGCATCTTCCTACCTCCTTACCATTGATGGAAAACCCGTTTGGGCGCACCGCCCGGAGCGGCGGCTCCTTCCCGCGAGCCTGACCAAGATCATGACCGCACTGCTTGTCCTGGAACGGGAAGATCCGGACCGGGCGGTGACGGTGAGCAGAGGCGCGGCGGCTGAAAGCAGAACGCGCATCGGATTGCGCCATGGCGACAGGATTCGTGTCGGCGATCTCCTCGCCGCGACCCTGATCTATTCCGCCAACGATGCCTGCCGCGCCCTGGCCGACCACGTTGGGGGCGACAGGAAGCGGTTCATAATGCTCATGAATGCAAGGGCAAGAGAACTGGGATTGAATGAGACCCACTTTAACGACCCCTGCGGCCATGACCAGCCGCACCACTATACCTCTGCCCATGACCTGGCCATCCTTGCCGAATTTGCGCTCAGGAATCAGACCT
>JBEKFJ010000240.1:0-4190 GCA_050013355.1 Oryzomonas sp. | reverse complement strand
CTCTTTCAATCGGCCCGGAAGCTGGAGATCAAGGACCTCGACAAGCAGGCGGACGCCAAGATGGCCCAGGCCAGGGGCCGTTTTGCCAGCGAAGCGGATTTTGCCAGGGCGATCCACGATCTCGATATGAGCGAGAAGGACATGCGGGAGTACACCCGCAGGGATGTGATCATCGCCAATTACGTCACTTCGACGATCAGTTCCAAGATCACGGTCAGCGAAGAGGAAAGCAAGAAGTTTTACGATCAGAACATCGATAAATTCCATCAGGATGAAAAGGTCAGGGCCAGCCATATCCTGTGCGGCGTAGACGCCAAGGCGAGCGCCGAAGAAAAGAAAAAGGCCCGTGAAAGGGCTGAAAAATTGCGCAAGGAATTGGCCGATGGGGCGGACTTCGCCAAGCTGGCCAAGGAGAATTCCTCCTGCCCCAGCAGCAAACAGGGTGGAGACCTGGGATTCTTCGGCAGGGGGCAAATGGTGCCGCCGTTCGAACAGGCCGCTTTTGCCCTCAAGCCCGGCGAGATAAGCGATGTGGTCGAGACCCAGTTCGGTTATCACATCATCAAGCAAACGGAACGGACAAAAGCCGATACAGTGCCTTTCAGCGTTGTCCGCCCCAAGATAGAGGAATATCTTAAAAATCAGAAGGTTAGCGCGGCGGTGGGTGATCTCGTGGCAGAACTCCGTAAGACCGCCAAGATCGAGATCCTGCTGAAGTAATCGGTTGAGAGATGAGAGATGAGAGATGAGTAAAGGCTTTTAGCTCAACCCTCAACTCTCATCTCTCAACGGTTTTATCTCATCCCTCAACTCTCATCATCTCCCTGAGGAAATCATTGAGCTTCGTCCTGACGACATCCCGGTGAACCTGACGGTCCCCCAGTACTCCCCTGCCCGGAAGAAGGCCGCTTCTCCCGCCGGCAGGTGCGCGCCGGTCGTATTTTTCAGCATAAAGGCAAATGATGGGAGCGGCCCGTTTCCAAAGCGCTCCTCCCCCACGGACATCCGGTATTCAGCCAGCCGGGCGCGCTGTCCTGCCGCAGCCGGCACAGTGGGTGATTCCGCGGCAGCGCCGGCCAGGGATGCGGGTGACAGGCGGAGTTGATAACCGTCGAAAAAAACCGGCACGTGGCCGAAGAGCGTAACCAGAGCGCTCCCCCCGGTGTTGTCAATGCGGATATCATACCAGGGCGTCCAACCCGGCACGCTCACGGCGAAGCGGGCCGTGACCCGTCCGTTTCCGGGGGAAACGGCCACCCGCGCCACACCCCCGGCGTTTTTTCCCCCCGTGTGCGCCGATGCTATGCGGACATCTATTCGACGGATTTCTTGCTCGGTCTTGCGCCGTGCCGCATAGACCGTTTCCAATTGGGCGAGGGCGAAGTCGGTTCCCTGGCGGATCGACTGCAGCGGGTCCGGGTTTGTTTTGGTTTTGCGGGGAGCTTTGCCGCTCTGGGACTTGGCGGCGGCAGTGAAGATTTCCTCGCGCGTTGCCACCGCCCTCAAGCGATCTTCCAGGCGGCCTCTCTGATCGATCAGCGCATCCAGCTCCTTTTCTCCCTTGGTATCCGGGCGTGGCGGCAGTGTATCGACGCGCTGGATACGGGTGCCCCTTTCAGGCCTGATCCGTAATGTTCCTCCCAACGTGCCGGCCGGCAGGGGGATCTCGGCGATGCCCTTGACGGCAACGGCTTCGAGTTCCATGACGGCGCCATCAGAAAAAAAGGTTACGCTTCTACCGCCTGCGCTGGCCTCGGCAGCGGTTGTCAGCAGTACTATGATGAGTGGCAGGACGGTTTTCATGCAGACCCCTTTCGTTATGCAGACAATTCGTTGATTGTCCGATGGTTTTGCTCATCTGGTAGTTGCACTCGGATGAGGATGAGTCTATAATCCCTTCATTCTTTCCGGAAGGTGATCTTCATGGCATTTGAAGCAGAAGTATCGGTTAAAGACATAGTCAATTTTTACATAAAAATCAATGATGCCGCCAAGGCCAAAAAGGATATCGCCAAACTTTCCACCAAGGACAAGGCGGTTGCTTTCGAGATTATTGCCGCTTCACCCGGCAACCATGACTTCAAGATCGAGATCGCCAAATTCTTCGTCTACGACCTCGATGGCCGGGTTCGAAGAAAGGCCGAGATGATGCTGGAGGACCTGCTCCCCGGCTGGGTCTCCGATCCGGCCGAAAGCATCCTCAAACTGCTCAAGACGGCGGACACCAAGGGGGGGGCTCACCGCAATGCGGCCATAAAATTCCTTTTCGGCATTATTGATTCCGGCAGCCTGCGGGGGGCCTTCATGACCCTGCTCAATAGCAGGAACCGGGCCCATATGGCTGAGATCATCGCAATTCTGGAAGGCTACATCGATTCGTCGCAAGACGAACGCGAACAGGTCAAAATCTTCGACGCCTGTCTGGACATTGTCCTTTCAGATGATGCCGATTACAACATCAAGCATCACGCCTCCAACCTGCTGAGCGTCTTTTTCAAGAAGGTACAGTCAACGGATCTCGGCGCGGCCCTGAAGCAGAAGTATATAGAAAAGCAGATCGAAAAGGCCGAGGGGGTATACCGTTACCTGTGCAGCGGCGCCTCGGGCCTGAATGTCACCTTTCTCGAAGATCTGCTGCGACCTTTAAACGACGGCGGCAAATCGTTTCAACTGAAAATGCTCAACTATTTTAAATTTGTGCTGGAAAAGGCGCGGAATCCTGAAGAAGCCGACATGGTCATGGATATCTATCCGGATTACTGGAACAACGATGAATTGCCCAAGGAAGTGAAGCTCGTAACTATTTGCCGCCGTATCGTCGCAGCGGTTGAAGAGTTGTGGGATGCGAGTGATGATGCCGATGTCCGCGGGATCATCGTCAAGATCATGTATGGCGAATATGCCGACAAGCGTGAACTTCTGGAACAGATCCGAACAAAGCTGGATACCGAAACGCTGAGCGATGCTGCACGGGACAAGGTTGCCATGATGCTGCACTGTTTCTTTCTTCCCGGAGAGGACGACGCGCTCAAGCTTCTGGCGGCGAATATACTGATCTTCAAGCTTGGGGATGCGCGGAACAGAACCGTGGCCCTCAATTATCTCACATCCTACGTTGAGAACAAGAATCTGAATTATGCGGAAAAAGGCAGCATCGCCACGGTTATGGAATCGTTGCTCAACGAGAGGCGACTGGTGGAAGAAGTTCGGAAAATGGCACGGTACCTGCTTTTTATTACGGGCCCCGAGAGGTTCGATACGTCTGAGGACCAAAAGGCCGTTCTCGGCCAGATTCGGAGCATGGTCGAAGGAAATGGTTTTTCCAGTCAGCTTGCTGCTCAGCGGGTACTGGAGTCGCTTGAGACTTTTTCAAAGACGACGGCCTCCACCGAGAAGCTCAAAATGGCGGCAAGTTACCTGGAATTCAAGATCCGCAACCCGGCCGAGAGTCTGACCTGGGATAAGATTAACGCACAATAGCCCCAACAATTCTCCCGCCCCCCAGTACTTCGTCACCCCGGTAAAAAACTACTGTCTGGCCAGGAGTTACCGCCTTTTGCGGTTCATCGAACCGCACCTCGCACCCGCCGTCCGGCAGCACCCTGACCTGGCACGCGACCGGCTGATGGCGATAGCGGATTTTGCACGTGGTCTTGAACTCGCAGGCGTCCGGGGGCGCTATCCATCCGACCTCCGTGGCAAGCAGGCCGTCAGCAGCCAGGTACGGTTCTTCGCCCACCACCACGACGTTGCGTTCGGTATCGATGATAGTTACGTACAAGGGTTCGCTCCAGGCGATCCCCAGCCCCTTGCGCTGGCCCACGGTATAGCGGTGTGTCCCGCAATGGCGGCCGATAACCCGGCCATCGACGTGGACTATGTCGCCCGGTGTTCCTGCAAGGGCGCCGCTTTCTTCCAGAAATGCCGCATAATCATCGTTGGGAATGAAGCAAACCTCCTGGCTGTCCCCCTTATCTGCCACCGGCAGGTGAAACTCACGTGCCAGCCGACGTACCTCATCCTTGCTTTCCATCTCTCCCAGCGGGAAGATCACTCCTGCCAATTGCTCGCGGGAGAGGGTTGAGAGGAAGTAGGACTGGTCCTTGCCAATGCAGCGTGCCTGCCGCAAGTGGCTGACGCCGTCGCCATCTACGGTTTTTCTGACGTAGTGGCCGGTGGCCAGCAGATCT
>JBEKFJ010000239.1:2552-8946 GCA_050013355.1 Oryzomonas sp. | reverse complement strand
GGGTGCTGAGCAGGACGCTGAACGGCAATGACCAGCTTTCGTAAAGGCCGGCGAGGATCAGGAACACGAACAGCAGCGAAAGCGCGAAGATGGCAGCCGGCGGCACGCTCTCCTGGGCCTGCTTTTCCTGGTACGATATGCCCAGGTAATCGTAGCCCATGTCGTTCGGCATGGTCGCATGAAAGACCTCCTCCAGGGCCTGCATGGCCTGGGCGGAGCTGTAGCCGGGGGCGGCAGAGGCGTTTATCTGCGCCGAGCGAAAGAGGTTGTAGCGCATGGTGAACTCGGGACCGGCCCGTTTTTGCACCGTCGTCACCGCCGCCAGCGGCACCGGGTCGCCGTTGGAATTGCGCACGTAGAACTGCCCCAGTTGCCTGACATCCGTACGGAAGTCCCCCTCGGCCTCCACGTAGACCTGCCACTGCCTGCCAAACCGGTTGAAGTAGTTGACGAACTGTCCCCCCATGAAGGCCTGGAGCGTACCGTATACCTGGCCCAGGTCCACCCCCTCGCTCAAAACCTTGTCGCGGTCCACATCCACGAAATACTGGGGCACGCTGGGCAGAAGCGTCGTTGTCACCCGCGCCAGTTCCGGCCGTTTCCGGGCGGCGGCAATGAACTTGTCGGTATTCTCCGCCAGAAAGGCGATATCCTTGCCGGCCCGGTCTTCGAGGATAAAGGTCACCCCGCCCGCGGTGCCGACCCCCTGGATGGCCGGCGGAGAAAAAGCAAAGGCGTTCCCCTCGGGCAACCGGCCGAGCTCGCGGTTCAGGCGGGCGATGATCCCCGCGGCGTTCTCACCCGGACGCTCCCGCTCTGACCAGTCCTTGAGCTTGATGAAGAAGAAAGCGCTGTACGTATTGCGGACATAGCTCAGGAGATTGAAGCCTGCGACCGTGGTGCAGTACTGCACGCCCGGAATCTTCATGATGATCTGTTCCGCCTGGCGGCAGGCATTCACGGTCCTTTGCAGGGAAGCGGCGATGGGAAGCTGGATGACGGCATAGACATACCCCTGGTCTTCCTCGGGGAGAAAGCCGCCGGGGATCCGTTTGCCCAGAATGGCGATCCCGGCGCACGCCACCGCCAGGATCACGAAGCCGATCATCGCCTTGCGGATAAAGACGCGAGATATGGAGACGTACGTATCGGTGCCCTGTTTGAAGAGACGGTTGAAGTGACGGTAAAACCACCCCAGGGGACCGCGTGCCTCCTTTTTCGGACGGAGCAGGATGGCACAGAGTGCAGGGGAAAGGGTCAGGGCGTTAAAGGCCGAGAGGAGCACCGAGATGGCGATGGTGACCGCGAACTGGGTGTAGAGCCGGCCGGTGATCCCGGGGATGAAGACGGTGGGGAGGAACACGGAGGCCAGCACCAGGGCGATGGCCATGACCGGGCCGGCAACCTCGCTCATGGCCTGCAGTGAGGCATCTTTCGGCGCCATTCCCTCTTCAATGTGACGTTCCACAGCCTCGACCACCACGATGGCATCGTCCACGACAAGGCCGATGGCCACCACCATCCCCATCAGGGCGATGGGATTGATGGAAAAACCGAGCAGGGGAAAGAAAGCAAAGGTGCCGATCAGCGACACCGGTACGGCAATGAGCGGGATAAGTGTCGCCCGCCACCCCTGGAGGAAGACGAAGACCACGATGATCACCAATATCACCGCTATGAACAGGGTTATGACGATCTCGTGAAGCCCGGCGGTGACCGATCTGGTGGTGTCGAGGGCGATCCCGTAGTCGAGATCTGCGGGAAAGGACCCCTTGATTTTTTCCATCACCTTCTTGGCGCCTTCGACCGCTTCCAGGGCGTTCGTGCCGGGGAGTTGATAGAGAGCCAGGATCCCCGCCGGTTCGCCGTTGAAACGTCCCTGGATGTTGTAGTCCTGGGCCCCCAGTTCGAGGCGCGCCACGTCTTTCAGGCGAACAAGGGAACCGCCCGGGTTGGCGCGCAGGACGATCTGGCCGAAATCCTCGGGTGTGACGAGCCGCCCCTGGGCGCGGATCGCGTAGGTAAACTCCTGGCCGGGAGGGCTCGGTTCGCTCCCCACCTGGCCGGCGGGGTTCACCGTGTTCTGTTTCTGCAGGGCGTCAGCGATCTCAGGGATAGTGATGTTCAGCTTGGCCAGCATGTCCGGCCGCACCCAGCAGCGCATTGCGTACTGGCCTCACTGGCGATCCCCCTCACCCGCGTCAACTGATCGATGATGTTGATGTAGGCATAGTTGGCGAGGAAGGTGGCGTCATAGGTCCTCTTTGGCGAATAGAGGGAAATAAACATGAGGGGTGCGGAGAGGGATTTCTGGACCGTCACCCCAAAGTTGCGCACATCGATCGGGAACTGCCGCTCAGCCTGGGATTCGCGGAGTTGGGCGAGCACCTGGTCGGTGTTCGGGTCGCTCTTCACGTCGAAGTTAACCGTCAACCGCATCAGGCCGTTGTTGGGATTCAGGGAAAACATGTAGTTCATGTTGTCCACGCCGCTCATCTGCTGTTCGAGGGGGGCGGCAACCGATTGCTCGATGGTCAGAGCGTCCGCCCCCACGTAGGTAGCCTGGACAAGGACCTCAGGAGGGACGATGTTGGGGTACTGGGCCACCGGCAGCCCTGCCATGGAGACCAGGCCGATAATGACCGTGATGATCGCGATGACAATTGCCACGATGGGGCGACTGATGAAAAAGCGGTACATGGGGTTATCTCCCCTTGTCTTCAGGTGTGGCGCTCTTTCCGGAAACGGCTGCGGACTGGGGAGCAAAAGGCCGCGGTTTCACCCCTATCCCCTGCTTCACCTTCTGCACCCCTTCCGCTACGACCCGTTCGCCCGGCTTCAGGCCTGCGTCGATTACCCAAAGACTGCCGACCCGCTCGCCCGGCTTTACCGGCCGCATCTCCACCTTGTCGTCACCCCCGACTACAGCCACCTGATAGCTCCCCTGGAGTTCCATCACGGCCCGTTGTGGAACGAGAAGCGCCCCCTTATTGGTCCCGATCAATACCCGCACCCTGACAAACTGCCCAGGGCGGAGCAGGTTGGTTGGGTTGGGAAAGAGGGCCGCCACCCTGAGCGTCCCGGTCCTCACGTCCACCTGCCGGTCAATGGCGTAAAATTTCCCGGCTTGGGGATAGAGCGACCCGTCACCCAGGATGAGGTCGATTCGCAGTTTTTTTGCCTCCACAAGGCCGGCGGTCTCGGACGCAAAGCGCCGCATGAAGTTGATGTAGGCCTGTTCGTTGATGGTGTAATAGATCTTTATCGGGTTGATCGTCGAAACGATGGTGAGTTCGCCCCCCTGGACCGCTGGGCCGACCAAGTCGCCGACCTGCGCCCTGGCAAGGCCGGCCATGCCGTTTATGAGGGAGGTAATCCGCGTGAAGCCAAGGTTGAGCCGGGCATTCTCCACCGCGGCCCTGGCTGTCAGCACTTGCGCCTTGGCAGAGCTCTCGGAGGCGACGGCATCATCCAGGTCCTTCTTGCTCAGCGCGTTCAGGGCGGCGAGGGGCTTGACCCGGGCGAGATTGGCACGGGCGTTCTCATAGAGCGCCTCCATTTGGGCAAGAACGCCCTCCGCCTGGTCTAGGGCGGCCTTGAAGGGACGGGGATCGATCTCGAAGAGCACCTGGCCCTTTTTGACCTGGTCCCCTTCGTTGTAGTCCTGCCTGATCAGGTAGCCCGTAACCTGCGCCCTTATCGTAGCGTTCACCAGGCCGTCGGCCGTTCCGACCCACTCGTGCACGATCGGGATGTCTTTTTGGATGACCTGCGCGACTTCCACTTCCGGAACCTGCGGCGGGGCAGGTTTTTCCTTGCGGCATGCGGAAAGGTATAGCGCCGGCAGGCAGGCGAGAATGAAAAGCGAAGTTCGCGCTATCACGACCGGGCTGGAACGCAGTATGGCTATCTTTGAACTCACCATTGTTTAATCCTCATATGAAGGCCCGGTCGATGGCCCTAGGGGACAAGCGTTGCCTCCAGCGTGATCTCAGCCTTGAACAGCTTGGAAACCGGGCATCCGGCCTTTGCCATGCCGGCGAGCCGTTCGAACGTCGCCTGGTCCGCGCCCGGAATCCTGGCTTCCAGCTTCAGGTGGACAGCGGTAATTGCGTAGCCGTCCTCCACCTGCTCCAGCGTGACCGTGGCGGAGGTTTCCATCCGTTCGGCAATGAGCTTTGCCTCACCCAGGATCAGCGAGAGGGCCATGGTGAAGCAGCCGGCGTGCGCAGCAGCGAGCAACTCCTCCGGGTTGGTGCCCGGCACCCCCTCGAAGCGGCTGGCAAACCCATAGGGATAGTCCTTCATGGCACCGCTCGCAGTGGAGATCGCGCCCTTGCCGTCCTTGATGCCACCCTGCCACTGAGCCGACCCGATTCGATTGATTTTCATAGTGTTCTCCTCTCGTTTAATTCCGTCATGGCGTCTCCCATCGTTATTTCATCTTCCTGATTTGTTCTTCCACTTCTTTTGCCCCATTTGCATAGAATTTTTCTTCATCGGGAGCAAGCTCACGAAGCAATCTCAGAAATTCTCCAGCATGTTCACGTTCCTCATTCGCTATGTCATTGAGCACTGCTGCGGCAAGCCTGTTGTCGGTTGACTCGGCAAGCTGCATGTACATCTGGATCGCTTCGTACTCTGCGGCCACCATGAAACGAATTGCTCTGATGAGTTCCTTATCCGTAAGTTTCCTGTCGTTTGCCAAACCGGCAAAGGCCGATCCGAACTCTGGCATATTTTGTCTCCTTCCTGCTTCTTTCCCCGCGTCCGGTCAACACCGGCATGACTCTTGGGCACTGATTGGTGGTCACCGCCCTCACGTCCTCGTCATAACAGCGTGTGCGAGAAACTCGAAATTACGAGTGTTGGACTGGGGCGCCTTTAATAACTCTCATCGGAATCTCCTGCGCTGGTGAAGGCATTCATCCCCGTTTACCTCTTGGGGTATCCTGTGAAAACATAGTCTTTTCCCTTTACTATCGTATGGCACGCATACCCGCAATTGGTCCCACTCCCATGGGGCGTGAACGTGTCAGACACGGAGGCATAGTCAAACTCGGCGTATCCCCAATTGCCGCTGTCCGCGAATCTCTTGCTGTCCCTGACCATAAAATCGATGTCATGCAGGGTACCCGGCACAATCGTCGGACCGGGCGCCTCCGCACTCTTTATCGCGTTCCAATGGATCTTCGCCATCTTGCAGCCATCGGGGAAAGGTTTGCCGATGTCGTGAACGCCGGCCTGGTAGGCGTCGATCATCACGGGATTGGCGACGATCACTTCGATAAGGTTCAGGCTTTCGGCGTGACTGACGGCAACGACCTTCCAGTCTTCATATCCCCTGAATTCAGAGAACGCGAGCCCATTCGGCACTTTCACGGTGTACCTGTCCTGCGCGGAAATAGCTATGCCGCCAAAGGCAGCGAGCAATGCCACAACAATCACAATCGCCGGGATTCTTTTCGTTTTCGTCTCCGATACTGTTCTTGCAGAATCTACGCTCTGTGCTTTCATGATTGACCTCCTTGGTATTTTATTCACTCGCCTTGGCGGCCAGCGCTTCGATAACCGCAATGTTGGGCAAGAGTTCCGCCGGCAGACTATGGCGCGCTTGCAGAAACACCGAAGCATTGTAGGAAAGCCACGTTGTGCCGGCAGCATCTTCCGCCACAAGGATCTTTAACGGCAGATCCAGCGCGACGCTGGGCGCGGCCAGCATAAGGGGCGTTCCGGCATTGGGGTTGCCGAAAATCAGCAGTTTGGTGGGCGGCATCTTCAGCCCAACTCCTTCGGCCTCACCGCTATGATCCACGATAGTGAATAGCTTCACACCCTTCGCTTGCAAGATTTCCTGAAGTCGCGTCACCGTATCTTCCACAGAATGGTTGCTCTGCACTCTGACTATGCCGTTTTCGTGGGTCGTGGACATGGCATGCCCTCTTTTCTTTGGGTCGAGGCTGCGGAATGCAAGCGTTCTGAACAAAAAACGGCCAAGACGGACGAAGGTGCATCCTTCGGCAGCTTGGCCGTCTTCTGCAGTGAAGACCCACGGCTTTCCGCCCCCTCCTCACGAAGGGTTAGGCTTTATCGGATAGTATGCTTATGATCTTGCGGGATGTAGTCTGGTGGAAATTCTATCATCAATAGTTATTGCTTCAACCGGCGGCAAGATTATTTTTCGTTTAGGCTTAAATAAGAAGCGTTCTCTCACTCGCTCACTAACGTTCACTCAAGCTCACAGAGGCACAAAGGGGATCGGAAAAACCAAGCGTTTATTGGTAAACCAGGTTTCTTTCTGATTTTCTCTGTGCCTCTGTGTGCTCTGTGGGAGATCGCTATTTGTATTTCCTGTCCTTTTTCCTCCCCTTGCCCTTTGCCTTTTTGCCGTTCT
>JBEKFJ010000239.1:0-2532 GCA_050013355.1 Oryzomonas sp. | reverse complement strand
GGCTTCCTCTTCTTCCGCCTTGTGGTACTTCTCCTTCACCTCCCTGATATTCACCGACGGCTCCGGAAACTCCATCTTCATTGACTCAAGGGTCTCGACGACGATCTGCGATACAGCGAGATTGCGGAACCACTTGTGGTTGGCCGGAATGACGAACCAGGGCGCGTGCCCGGTGCTGCATCTGCTCAGGGCCTCCTGGAAAGCCTCGGTGTAATCGTTCCAGTACTCACGTTCATCGTAGTCAGACTCACTGATCTTCCAGTGCCGTGCGGGATCATCGAGCCGCTGTTTGAAGCGCCGGAGTTGCTCGTCTTCGCTGATGTGCAGGAAGAATTTGAGGATATGGGTGCCGTTGTCCGCTAGGTTCTTCTCGAAATCGTTGATGAGGCCGTAGCGTTTCGACCAGACCTTCTTCGGTACGAAGCCGTGCACCCGGCTGACCAGAACATCCTCGTAGTGGGAGCGGTTGAAGATTGCCACCTGGCCGCGCTGCGGCGCTGCCTGGTGAATGCGCCAGAGGAAATCATGGGCCGCCTCCTCGGCTGAGGGGACCTTGAACCCGTGCACCCGTGCCCCTTGAGGGTTCATATTGCCCAGAACATGATTGATGGTGCCGTCCTTGCCGCCCGCGTCCATGGCCTGTAGGATAATGAGGAGCGACCGCTTGCCCTCGGCGTACAACAGGTACTGGAGTTCGCGAAGCCGTTTCGTGTACCTCTCTATCTCATCCAGGGCCGATGCCTGGTCCTTGTGTTTATCCTTGAAAGCGGCATCGATCTTGTCCAGCCTGACCGTGCTCTCCGGTTTGACCCTGAACCTGTCGCTGTATTTCATGATATTCCTCCCTGTGGTGAGCAATTGGGGCAGCAGTTACAAGACTAAGGACTCTCCACTTTGGCGGAGTCCCTTTGTTCGAAGGCGGTCACAACGGCGAGAGGCGTTTCAAAAAAGGCATCCTCACCGAACAGGTCCGTAAGCCCGGACCGGTCAAACTCCTGGCGGACTTCGTCAATAACCTCGCACCACACAAGCCTTATTACGTGGCCTGCCAGGATACGGTGGAGCGCGCGCAGGGTTTCGGCCGCCGTGAAGTCCACATCATCGACCGCGGCCGCATCGATACAAAACCATAACAAGGGCGGGTCCGCGCTCCTGACGAGTTCAATGATCTCTTTGCTGAGCACCTGACTGTTGGCGTAGTACATGCTGTGCATGAAGCGGTAGATCATGAGGCCGGGCAGAACCTGTTCCCTGGTACCGACCGGTCGCTGCCGCCACCCCAGGGTCTTGTCGGGGCCGATCAGCATGTTGGTTACGAAATAACCATGCCGCGTATGGGCCACGAGCGAAAGAACGATGGCCAGGAGGATACTCTGCTCGACCCCCACGAAGACAACCGCCGCAGCCGTGATCATGGCCACCCAGAATTCCCACGGCCGCTCTGCGTAGATCTTCTTCAAACCCTTGATATCGACCAGTTCCACTCCGATCAGGAACACCACAGCCGAAAGGACCGCACCCGGCATGTAGGCCAGGGGAGCGGTGAAAAAGAGGAGCACCATGAGAACAATGACGCTCGTGGTGAGCTGCGCGAGCTGGCTATTGCCGCCCGCGCTATCCACAATCTGGGTCTTGGTCGGGCTGCCGTTCACCACAAAGGTGCCGGACAGGCCGGCGCCGATGTTGGCCAGGCATAAGCCCATCAGGTCCACATTCTCGTCGAAATCCTCGTTGTAGCGGGCTGCGTAGGCCCGTGAGGTGGCGGCACTCTGGGCGAGGATCACCACGAACATGGCAAAAGCGATGGGGACCAACCTTTCGAAGAGGCTCATGTCTATTGCCGCTTCGGGCAGGCCGATCTTCGGCAGGCCGCCCGGAACAGGGCCTAAGACATGGACACCGTAGTGTTCCAGGTTGAGCGCCCAACTGGCGGTGATGGCGCCGATCACCGCAATCAGGGGACCTGGGATCTTCTTCGATATCCTCCTTGATCCGGTGATGACCACGAGGACGGACGCCGCCACCGCGAGGGAGGTGAGATTCGTCTGTTCGATCTGCCGCAGTGTGGCGACAAGTTTGCCGTGCCCCCCGCCGGGCAGATCGAGCATCCCGGAGATCTCTCCGGCAGCCACCTGGATGCCGACCCCTGACAGGAAGCCGACGAGCACGGTGCGTGACAGGAAGTTGGACAGGAAGCCGAGCCGGGCGATACGGGCAAGTAACAGGAACCCTGCAGTCATGAGTGCAAGCAGGCCTGCCAGGGCGAGCCACTCGCCCGACCCGGGTTCAGCCATTCCTGCGATGCTGGAGGCGAGAATAGCGGCCGTGGCAGAGTCTGCGCCGACCACGAGGTGGCGGGACGACCCGAAGAGCGCATACAGGATCATGGGGATAAGGATTGTGTAGAGGCCGGTAATGACCGGCGTGCCGGAGATCTTCGTGTAGCCCATTACTTCGGGGATGGCAAGGGCGGCCAGCGTGATGCCGGCGATGATGTCGGCCGGCACCTGAGTGCCGTCAATGGGGAGGATC
>JBEKFJ010000238.1:0-4260 GCA_050013355.1 Oryzomonas sp. | reverse complement strand
GAGGCGCTCCGCGAGCGGGGCTTGTTGATGCGAAACGCGCCGCATCTGGTGCACAACCTATCATTCATAGTCCCACTCTATAGCTGGTGGGAAGGTCCGTTTTACGGAGCCGGTCTTGGTCTCTACGACCTTCTGGCCGGGCAACTTGGCCTGGGTCCGTCTCGCCATCTGGATCGCGCCGAGACCCTGAGCCTGCTCCCGACGATCGAGCCGACCGGCCTGCGCGGCGGCATCATCTACCACGACGGGCAGTTCGACGACGCCCGGCTTGCTATCTGCCTTGCCCGTACTCTGGAGGATCTGGGCGGCGTACCGCTCAATTACCTGGAGGTTACTGCGCTTGAAAAATCTGCAGGGTTGATCGCCGGCGTGTCTGCCCGGGACCGGGAGACCGGTAAGGAGTACCGACTGCGGGCTCGGGTGGTCATCAACGCCACCGGTGTGTACTGCGATGCGATCCGCAGGCTTGACGATCCAACGGCGGCTGACATCGTCTCCCCCAGCCAGGGGATCCATCTGGTTCTGGAGCGGTCTTTCCTGGGCGGCGAGAGTGCGATCATGGTTCCGCATACCGACGACAACCGGGTGCTATTCGCGCTTCCATGGTACGATCGGGTGTTGATCGGTACTACCGACACGCCGGTGGCGAGCATCTCTCCGGAGCCGCGTCCCATGGCCGAAGAGATCGAATTTCTCCTGACGCACGCCGGCCGCTACCTGACACATCGTCCTGGAAAGGGCGACATTCTGAGCGTATTTGCCGGCCTGAGGCCGCTCGTAAAGAGTGGTGTCACGACCAGAACAGCGGCACTCCCGCGTGACCATACCGTCAAGGTCAGCAGGTCCGGGTTGGTGACCGTGACCGGCGGCAAATGGACGACCTATCGCAGAATGGCCGAGGATGCGGTTGATCAGGCCGAGTCAGTGGCCGGCATGCCATCACGGACATCCGTCACCGCACAGTTGCACCTGCATGGCTACCGGGAAGGCGTTGAAAAAGGACCGTGGGGCATGTACGGGGCTGATACCGCCCAATTGGCCGAGATGTCCCGGCAGGAACCATCGAATAACGAACTGCTTCACCCAGGGCTCCCCTACCGGGCCGGTCAGGTGATCTGGTCGCTGCGCCACGAATATGCCCGCACCATCGAGGACGTGCTGGCCCGCCGTACCAGGGCGCTGCTGCTCGATGCGACCGCCGGCATGGAGGTGGCCCCGCAGGTTGCCCGATTGATGGCCGCAGAGCTTGGCTTTGGCGATGATTGGCGACAGCGCCAGGTAAGCGATTTTCTGGCGCTTGCACGCGGCTATCTTCCGCAATGATGCGAGGTCGTTTCCATCCGGAAACTCCGGATGAGGAACGAGGTAACATTTTCAAAAGGAGCTTCATGTGAATCGCTACGCCTATCTCGCTTCAGGGCATGTCATTGCCCTGATGGAAGCCCTATCGAAGGCCAAGGTCAACATCCACGGCCGGGAGAATATCCCCGACGGTTCGCTGATCTTTGTCGTCAATCACTTTACCCGCATCGAAACGTTCCTTCTGCCCTACCATATCTATCACCTGACCAACCGGCCGGTCTGGTCCCTGGCAAATCCCAATATGTTCAGCGGCGCCTTCGGGCAAATGCTGGAAGCGGTTGGAGCAGTCTCGACCAGGGCTCCGGACCGCGACCGGGTCATCGTCAAGAGCCTTTTGACCGGTGAAGCCAACTGGATCATTTTTCCCGAAGGATGCATGGTCAAGGACAAACTCATTGTGGAGCATGCCCGCTATGTGGTCTCCTGTGCCGGAGGGAACAGGTTGCCGCATACCGGCGCTGCGACACTGGCGCTCAGGACCGAATTTTACCGACGGCGTCTGCGACGGCTGTCAACCGAGTTACCCGATGAAGCCGAACGTTTGATGCAACTTTTCGGAATCGGTGACCTTGAGCAAGCACTCTCGGGCAAGACCTCCATCGTTCCGGTCAACATCACCTACTACCCTCTCCGGGCCAAGGAAAACGCCCTCAGCCGTCTGGCAGACATCTTCCTGAGCAATCTGGCGGAACGGTACCACGAAGAGCTCATGACGGAAGGCGCCATGGTCCTGGATGGAGTGGATATCGACATCCGATTCGGCCAACCCATTGATCCCGGGGAATACGTGACCGGCGGCCCGATCGAACAGGACATCATTTCCCGGAAGAGGATCGATTTCGATGATCGCCTGCCGTCGCGGCAGGCGATGCGGCATGAGGCCCACCGGCTCACGCAGCGCTACATGGCGGCTATCTATGAACATACCACCGTCAATCATGATCACCTCTTTGCCTCACTGCTCAAGAGTCTCCCCTTCAGGAGGTTCTCCGAAGAGGATTTCCGGCGTCGGGCTTATTTGCTGGTAACAAGTGTTGAGCTGTCCGGCCTGTATCGACACCAAAGCCTGGAGAGCGGACAAGTGGCGCTCCTGACGGATGACCGTCACCACAGGTACCGGGAATTTCTTTCCCTTGCGCTGGAAACCGGGGTCGTTCACCGTGAAGGGGCGGCACTCGTCAAGAATACGGGTAAATTCTCATCGCCGCTGGATCTCAATCGGGCACGGATCGACAACCCGATTGGTGTTATTGCCAACGAGGTGCTGCCTCTGAAAGTGCTGCAACGGGAGGTGGTCATATACGCCTGGATGCCGTCAATAGTGGTCAACAGACTGGTCTGTAATCGCCTCCTGCGTAGGGCTGACCAGGAGTTTGAGAATGATTACAAAACCTTTTTCCGCACCGGCGAAAGCAAGGCGCGCGACATAGGCAGGCCTTACGTGATCAAGGGGAGATCCAGGCAGATGGGCGTCGTGCTCGTGCACGGATTTCTGGCGGCACCGCAGGAAGTTTCCGAACTTGCCGGCTTTCTTGGGAAACAGGGCCTGCGGGTTGCCGTCGTGAGACTGAAAGGACACGGCACCTCTCCGGACGATCTTGCCCAACGCAGCGCCGATGACTGGCGTGAGTCCGTTGATAGCGCCTACGCAGCCATGATCCTGGAGTGCAACCGCGTCGTCCTGGCCGGATTTTCGTTTGGGGGCGGCCTGGCACTCGACTGTGCGGCCCGAAACAGGAATGTAGCCGGCGTTGTTGCCGTCTGTCCTCCCCTGCGTTTAAATGATCTCTCTTCCTATTTTGCTCCCTCACTCGCTATCTGGAACAGATTGATGGATGCCGTACACTATCAGAAAGGCAAACGGCAATTCATAGATATAACTCCAGAACATCCCGATATTAACTACCACCGGTTATCGGTGGCAAGCCTGGTAGCACTGGAACAGTTCATGAGCGGCCTGGAAGCGCAATTGCCGAATATCAGGACACCTGCTTTGATCATACAATCGAAGGGCGATCCGGTCGTCGACCCGGAAGGGACCAGGGTGTTGTTCGAACGTCTTGGCTCTCCGCAGAAGGGGTTTCGTCTGTTTGATATCGCGCGACACGGAATCCTGTTGGGAGAGGGGGCCGGCAAGGTCCATAGCGCTATTGGAGAGTTTATTGCCATGGTCCAGAGGACCCCATGACGATCGCAGGGAAGCCCCTGCTTGACAGATACAACTTCCAGAATATCATTATCATCAGCCCGGCGATGAAGAAGACGCTGGAACTGGTGGCCATCACCATCTCCCCTATCCCGTTAATATGGCCCTGCAACCAATTACTACGCAACATGTGAAGGAGAGTAGCCATGAAACAACGATCCGCATCGATCATCGCCGCCCTTGTGTTCGCTGCGCTGGTGGCGTGCCCCGCAATTGCCCCCGCGGCCTCTGAAACCCCTGGGAAGTATGGGACTTATGTGAACCCTGTGACCTCCTCTGTCCTCGTGGCCTTTGTGGTCCCTGTGGTCCCCGTCCCAGAGGTCCCAGAGGTCCCCGTCATCCCCGTGGCCCCTGTGGTTCCCGCCGTCCCTGAGGTTCCCGCGCCGCCCCTGGTTCCTGCGCCCACCGCGAATCCTGTGCCCTCCGTAACCCCCGCGACCCCGGCGGCATCAGCCGTCCCCGAGGCCCTCAAGCCCCCGGCGGGCCAAAGATTATCCCTTGAGACGGTGGGGATTGGCGTGCAGATCTACGAATGCAAGCCCGCTAAGGACGATCCGAAGCGTTACGAATGGGTCTTCAAGGCGCCGGAAGCCGAACTGTTCGACAGCGCCGGCAAAAGGATCGGCAGACACTACGCCGGCCCCACCTGGGAGGCGAACGATGGCAGCAAGGTGGTCGGCGAGATCAAGGGA
>JBEKFJ010000237.1:0-4281 GCA_050013355.1 Oryzomonas sp. | reverse complement strand
CTGTACGGTGTCGATTTCGAGAAGGCCAATCGGGTCCTCGCAACGTTCGACTTCTACTGTAACAGCGCGATCACCGATTTCAGCCAGATTGCAGTTGATGACGATATCATAGAGCTTGTCCGGGACTTCTATAGTCAGATGCGGACCGGTTGGATCGAGATGACTCACAGTTGGTACCTCAAGGAATTCCAGATTTCCCTCTCCAAGGGCGGCCTCAAACTGCGGCAGTCCTATGGCTACTGCCTTCTCGATGAAGCCCAGGATACAAACCCGGTCACGCTCTCGATCTTCAACCATCTCCCCGGGATGAAGATCAAGGTCGGGGACCGGCATCAGGCCATCTACGGCTTCCGCGGGGCGGTCAATGCTCTTGGCGAGGCCTACAGCAAACCCTCCAAGAATGTCACCCGCATGAGCCTGTCCACAACCTTCCGGTGCAACCCTCTCATCGTTGAGCATGCCAACTGGATTCTCGGCACCTTCAAGGGCGAGACCATGAAGCTGGTCAGCGGCAATAACAGGCCCGTCCCTGAGAAGATAGGGCCCCAGGCATTCATTACCAGGACGAACTCGGGCCTGATTGAATACGTAGATTCCTTGCCGGACTTCAATCTAACCCGTACTCCCGATCTTATCTTCGAGTGCCTGATGTCTCTGATGAACTGGAAATACAGCAACTACAACGCGGTATCCAAGCCGTACAAGTTCCTCACCAAGTTCCACAGCATGCAGCAGTTGAACGAATACGTCGAGCAGACTTCCGACCAGGAGATCCAGCAGGGGCTGAAACTGCTCGAAAAATTTGACGGCGCGGAAGTGTGGGCCAAAGAAGGCCTGGGGAACGGCGAGAAAATCCGGATGCTGTATCGGAAGGCGCAGGACAACTACTCGAGAAACGGGCAGTCCCTGGTGACCTTAACCACGGCACACAGTTCCAAGGGCCTCGAATTCGACCGCTGCCTGCTCAGTAACGACTTCCCCGATCTCGTTATGGTCATGGCGAAGCTGATCAAGGAGAAAATCATAGAGGAGCCGGCCGATTTCTTGAAAAGCCAGAAGGCCGAAGTGGTCTCGGCCCGGGAAGAAGCCAACCTTTATTACGTTGCCACCACCAGGGCGAAATACGAGCTCTTGGACTCCACCGCGAACAATCAGCTCTATCAACTGAAATTGCCGCTGGAGCAGATTTTCTATCTGGCCCGGCAGTCTGCATAAAGGAATCGCTGTCATGATAGAACCCACGCCCAGATGGCTCATTCATACCCCGGACCACTCCCTGGTCAATGCCTTGTCGAAAGGCCACAACATCCCCGAGTTGGTCGCCACCGTATTGGCGAACAGGGGGGTGACAACCGAAACGGCCGACAAGTTCCTGAACCCGGTGTTTGCCAATTACACAGCACCGGAAAGCATGCATGGGATGGAGGTCGCCGCCGACCGTCTGGCACGGGCGATCATGGCCGGGGAAGTGATCGCAGCTTTTTGCGATGGCGACAGCGATGGCCTTGGCGCTCTCACGGTGCTGACCCGCTTCTGCCGCCTGGTTGGCCATGAGATCAGTCCGTTCGTTCTTGAGCGCATGGTGGATGGTTACGGATTCACCCCCCAGAATGTGGACCGTATTAACGACTCGGTGGCCCCGACCCTTATCATCACCGGCGATATCGGTATCCAGTCGGTCGAGGCGGCGCAGCACTGCATAAAACTCGGCATCGACCTTATCATCACCGATCACCATACCCCCGGGCCGGAGATCCCCGATGCACTCGCGGTCGTCAATCCGCATCTGCCGGGTTGCCCCTATCCGTTCAAGTTGCTTGCCGGCGTCGGCGTGATCATGAACCTCTGCATCGCTACCCGTGCTGTTCTGGATAGGGAAGGGTACTTCTTCGGCCGGGACGTGCCGAAGTTGAGCAGTCTGGTCCCGTTGGTGGCCTTCTCCACTATTGCCGACCAGGTTTCATTGCAGCAGGAGAACCGAATCATCGTTAAAAATGGCTTAAGGGATCTCTACACCATTCCAGGCATGAAGGCGCTGGCCACGGCGGCCGGTCTGAGCCTGGAGAGCATGCCCACGGCGGGGACCGTCGGTTTTCAGTTGGCGCCACGCATCAACAGCGCCGGGCGCTCTTCATCATCCTTCCTGGCCCTGGAGCTGCTCCTCACCGATGATCCCGCGCGAGCTGCAGAGATCGCCGAAACACTCAACGGCATGAACCGCCAGCGGCAGCTGATTGAGGAGAGGATGGTCACGGAGGCCTCCACCAGGATCGAGACGCTGGCCGAATACGAAGGCCGGAGAACTCTGGTTATGGCAAGCTCGACGTTTCACCCATCCATCAATGGTATTGCCTCCAGCAAGCTGGTCGAGATGTACAACCGGCCCACCATCATGATCAACATCCCGGAAGGGGCAGATGAAGACACTATCTGCAAGGGGTCATGCCGCTCCATCCGAGGGTTCAACATCTACGATGCCCTGGACGCTTCGTCATCCTCCCTTGCGGGCTTTGGCGGGCACCCCGCCGCCGCCGGCCTGACTATCAAGGCTGGTGACATCGAGACCTTCATCGAGGAGTTCGAGGCAACGGCCAGCCACCTCACTGAAGATGACCTGCGACCGGTCATTGACATCGATGCCAGGTTAACTGGGAAGGACTTGACCCTGGAGACCGCCGACTCACTTACGGTATTAGAGCCCCATGGTATGGGAAACAGGAGCGCAGTTTTCTGTGTCACCGGGGCCACCATCTGCGAAAAGCGTATCCTCAAGGGAAAACACCTGAAACTTTCAGTGGTGATCGATGGGACAAAGATTGATGCCATGTGGTTTGGTATGGCCCAGATGGAAATTGGAGAGAAAGCAGATATTGCTTTCAATCTGGAGGTTAACGAATTTCGGGGGAACCGGAAACCCCAGATGATGGTGAAGGACCTGAAATAATTTTAACCCCATCCTGAGCGACAAACCTTGCTCTTTGAGCAGGGAATGAAGAAAAAATGGAGCGCAATCTAACAATCTTCAGTCGTTAGTCTGGCGAGATGTGCATAACACACACAGGTGGTTACGATGATCCAAAGACAACTCAAACTCAGATTGACGAAGCGGCAAGAGATAAAACTCGTAGAGTGGCTGCCGATGCTGACGTCTATCTGGAATTGGGCCATCCGAAAGATCGAACTGGATGCCAAAGCCGGAATCTACTACACCCCGAAAGGGTTTCAAAACCTGCTCCCAGGTACGAGCAAAACCCTCGGGATACCCTCCCACACGATCCAAGGGATGTTGAGCTTGGCGCATCAATCCTGGTCGAGATGCTTCAAGAAGCTGGCAAAGAAGCCCCGGTTCAAGGGCAATCGTAACAGGCTCAACAGCATTCCTTTTCCCGATCCTATCGGCAAACCGGGAGCCAACCGGGTCAAAGTCCCCGGTCTCGGTATGGTGCGATACCACAAGCAGGCACTGCCCGAAGACAAGATCAAGTGCGCAAGGATCGTCAGGAGAGCATCCGGCTGGTATCTGTGCCTGTTCATTGACGCGGAACCGGCCGCGATCACCCGGACTGGGGGAGGGGCCATCGGCATTGATCCAGGCTACAGCACCCTGATAACAACCTCTGCTGGCGAAAAGGTGCCGCATCCGAAGGAACTGCAGAAGAATATCAAACGGTACGGCCAGGCCCAGCGAGGCTGGGACAAGAAACTGGCTGCCCGTATCCAGGAACGAATCGGCAACCAGAGGAAAGACCGCAACCACAAGCTTTCCAGGGAACTGGTTGCCAACAACAAAGTCATAGCATTCAGTAAGGACAATATTAAAGGCTTGGCCCGTGCCGGGTTCGGGAAGTCCGTGGAGGCAGCAGCTCACGGGCAGCTTCGGTCAATGCTTGCGTACAAGAGCCGTCTAGGCGGTACGGAGTACATCGAAGTTCCCAGCAAAGGTTCCACCAGGATCTGTTCGCATTGCGGCGCTACCACTGGGCCGCAGGGGCGGGCAGGACTGTCGGTAAGGCAATGGACGTGTCCGGCGTGTGGAACGCTCCATGACCGCGACATCAACGCTGCGGTCAACACACTCATTGCTGCGGTCGGAACGACCGTCGAGAGGGCCGCTTGAGGCCCGTCAGGAATCCCATGAAATTCAGTCGTGGGAGGTTCAAGATTGAAGCAGACATCAGCGCCAAGATCGTAGACGCCATAGCATTCAACATGGCTGACCGCGAGGTGCCGGATTCCATTGACATTGCGTTTGGTTTGGACATCAATGAATTCCGTGGTGCC
>JBEKFJ010000236.1:0-4297 GCA_050013355.1 Oryzomonas sp. | reverse complement strand
ACCTGGGAACGCAGGGCGGCCAGCATCTCGCCCCCCCTTCGGGCAAGATCGACGGCATTTTCCAGAAACAGCCAGCGGAATGCGGCGGGGACCTTGTAGATCAGGTTGACCAGAAACGGCGAAGAGCCGCACAGTTGAATAAACTGCCCCAGGCGCTTTCTGCGTTGCGCAACCTCAGCCAGGTCTTCGGGCGGAATGACCCCGGCCAGGCGTTCAAAGGCGTTGAGCGCCATGTCGGGCACGGGGGTCAACAGTGAGCCGGCAACAATGTGGTACAGTGACTCAAGGGAAAAGTACGAACAGATAAGGGTGACGTTCTCAGCCGAACTTTTGCTGCGGAGATAGCCAAGGGACTCCAGAAAGACGGCCAGTTCCCGCGCTCGGCCGCCATGGTCGCCCAGCTCCATGATGCGGCTGAATTCCCGGAAAAACCGTTCCCCGTGCATAGATCAGATACCTGCGGCCTTCCTGAGCCCAAAGAGGTAGTCGCCGCTGACAATCCCCTTTTCGGTAATGATGGCGGTAATGTAACGGGCAGGCGTAACGTCAAAAGCCGGGTTGCGTACGCTGATCCCCGCTGGGGCGATGGGAAGGCCTTTGATATGGGTTACTTCGCTCGCATGGCGCTCTTCGATGGGGATCAGGCTGCCGTCGCTCAGGGAGAGGTCCAGGGTTGAGACCGGCGCGGCCACATAGAAAGGGATATTGTTCTCTTTGGCCAGCACAGCCACCGAATAGGTGCCGATCTTGTTGGCCGTGTCGCCGTTGGCGGCAATCCGGTCGGCCCCCACCACGCAGCAGGTAATCTCGCCTCGGTTCATGAAAAAACCGGCCATGTTGTCGGAAATCAGGGTGGCGGGAATCCCTTCCTTGACCAGTTCCCAGGCGGTCAGGCGAGCTCCTTGCAGCCAGGGGCGAGTCTCGTCGGCAAAAACCTTGATTTCCTTACCCGCCTCGTGGGCGGCGCGAATCACCCCCAGTGCGGTGCCGTAGCCGGCGGTCGCCAGGCCTCCCGCATTGCAGTGGGTCAGGATCGTGGCCCTCTGGGGGATCAGGGTGGCCCCCCATTTGCCGATGTTGCGGCAGATGGTCAGGTCCTCCTCTTCGATACGTATGGCCTCCTTCTTGAGTACCTCGCGACTCTGATCGAGGGTCTTACTGCGGCTGGCCTCGGCCACCCGCTTCATCCGTTCGATGGCCCAGAAAAGGTTGACCGCCGTGGGGCGGGTGCGGGCCATGACATCGCAGACGTTCTCCAACTGGCGAAAAAAAGACTCATGGGTGTCGGCTATGATCTCCCGCGCACCCAGGGCAATCCCCATAGCCGCCGCAACGCCGATGGCGGGAGCCCCCCGGATGATCATCCCTTTGATGGCCTCGGCCACGGATTTAAAATCCTCGTAGGTGTTGTAGACCTCTTCTCCCGGCAGACGGGTCTGGTCGATCATGATCACGGCGTTGTCGCGCCACTCGATGGTGCGGAAGGACATGCAAAGCTCCTTTAGCAGGTTGTTGAAAAACGTCATGAGGAAGGCCGGATGCCAGGCGCCCGGAACGGAGCAGCCAAGGCATAACAATAAGTTAGGCCTAAGTTGCGAGTACCGCGCAACGCCGCAGACGGCTCTCCGCAATAGTTTTTCAACAACCTGTTAGTACGTTATTGTAACGGATTGATAAATGTATCACGGAGGCCCGGACTCAGGCAATCATTTCAACCGGGCACTACACCCTTTTTCCTTGCCGCTCCCCGACAGCACTGCTAAACTTGGAGCTATGCACAAATATTTTAGCGACGACGCGTTGCTGCTGATTCGCCACGAGATAGAGGCCGCCGCCGGCAACGAGGTCTTTTTCATTGGCCGGGCCAATGTCGACGGCATTGTTTTCGAAACAGAGACCATTGCCCGCGGCAGCAAACATGCCGTACCGGCCATCCTCACCCGCGCCGCTTGCGGCGACGTGGTCATCCACAACCACCCCTCCGGCGACCTGACCCCTTCCGGGGCCGACATGGACATCGCCTCGGTGGCCGGAAACCAGGGGATCGGTTTCGCGATCATCGACAACGACTGCACCCGTTGCTACCAAGTGGTGTCTCCCTTTACCGAGAAAAAGGGTGAAATGCTCTCGTTGGAGGAGATCGCCCGGGCATTCGCGCCGGACGGGATCATGGCCCACCTTAAGGGGTACGAGCAACGCGACGAGCAGATACGGATGGCCTTCGCTGTGGCCGAAGCGTTCAACCACGATCACGTGGTTCTGGTGGAGGCCGGCACCGGCACCGGCAAATCCCTCGCCTACCTGGTGCCGGCCATCCTCTGGGCAATACGCAACAACCAACGGGTGGTGGTCTCCACCAACACCATCAACCTCCAGGAACAGTTGATCCGTAAGGACCTCCCCTTTCTGGCGCGTAATTCCTCGATGGAATTCAAGGCCGTGCTGGTCAAGGGGCGCAGCAACTACGCCTGCCTGCGCAAACTGGAAAACGCCGAGGCCGAGCCATCCCTGTTCCCGGACGAGGCGGCGGCGGAGTTGACAGCCATCATCGAATGGAGCCGCAGTGCCCAGGACGGCTGCCGTAGCGACTTGGCATTCACACCGCGTGAAGGCACCTGGGAAGAGGTCTGCTGCGAGGCGGACCAATGCAGCCGCTCCCGCTGCAAGCATTTCAACCGCTGCTTCTTCTACCGGGCCCGGCGTGAGGCCTCGGCCGCCAAGGTGTTGGTGGTCAACCATGCCCTGCTGCTGTCGGACATCGTGCTGCGCAAGGAGACCGGCTACGACGCCACCGCCATCCTGCCCCCCTTCACCCGCCTGATCTTCGACGAAGGGCACCACATGGAGGATGTGGCCACCAGCCATCTCTCCCTGGTCATCTCCCGCGGCGGCATCCTGCGCCAGTTGCATCGGCTGGTCCCCCAGAAGGCCAACCGCAATGGCCTCCTGACGATCATCTCCGCCCGTCTGGCCCGCGATCTGCCGGACACCATGGAGGCGCTCTATACCGAGCTGTCGGCCCTGCTTTAGAGCCACCTGCTTCCCAAGGCCCACGATCTGGCCGGCCTGACCGAGCAGGGCATGGACTGGCTGGCCCTGGCCGTTGAACGGGAAACAAGGGATGGAGGGGGCCGGGAGCGCAAGCTGCGCATCACGCCGGTAGTGGAACAGGGCGCCTTCTGGCAGGAATGCCGCCAGCGGGCTCACGCTCTGGCCGACGCGATAAACGACTACGCCGCGGCGCTGCGCAGCCTGCTGCGCCGCGGCGAGGACCTGCCGACCAAACTGCGGGAAAAACTTGCCGACCAACTGCTGGATGCCGGCGGCATCGAGGGTCGTCTCCAGACCATGGCCGACGGCCTTTTATTCTTCATCTCCGATGCCGAAGGCTACTGCCGCTGGATCGAAACCCGCTCCGGCCACCGTGGCGTGCAGGCCCGGCTGTGCGCCGCGCCGCTGGACATCTCGAACCAGATCAAGGAAACCATCCTGGACCGGATCAAGACCATCATCGTCACCTCGGCCACCCTGACCGTGGGGGGCGATTTCAGCTACCTGAAAAAACGCACCGGCTTTGGTCTTCTGGGGCCTGAACGCCTGAGGGAACTGCGCCTGGCCTCCCCATTCGACTATACCTCCCAGGTCTTCGCCGGCATCCCGGAGGACATGCCCGAACCGACCGCACCCGGATTTCGCCAAGCGCTGGAAGAGCGCATCCTGCGGGCCGTGGCCATCTCAAAAGGGGGGGCTTTTATCCTGTTTACCTCCTACGACCTCCTCAACCGGGTCCATGATGCGCTGGCGCCGGAACTGGCCGGACGGGGGCTGGTGGCTCTCAAACAGGGCGAAACCGGCCGCCACGCCCTGCTCTCCCGCTTCCGCAAGGAGAACAACGCAGTACTGTTCGGCACCGACTCGTTCTGGGAAGGGGTGGACGTCAAGGGGGAGGCGCTCAGACTGGTCATCATCGCCCGGCTCCCCTTCCAGGTGCCGACCGAACCGGTACAGCAGGCCCGCACCGAGCAGATCCAGGCTGCCGGGGGCGATCCTTTCCGCGAATTCTCCGTGCCCCAGGCGGTGATTAAGTTCCGACAGGGGTTTGGCCGCCTGATCCGCAGCAGGGACGACCGCGGCGCGGTGTTGATTCTGGACCGGCGGGTAACCACCAAGAACTACGGCAGGATCTTTCTGAGGTCCCTGCCCGATACGGCAGTTGTGAAGGGGGATTCGGAGGAGATCTTTACGAGAATGGAGGCGTTTTTTAACGGAACGTCCTTGTAATGCCGCAGATACCCTG
>JBEKFJ010000235.1:0-4319 GCA_050013355.1 Oryzomonas sp. | reverse complement strand
GCCAAAGGAGAGTTGGGATAAAGTATGGGAAGATGCCAAGAAGCGAGTGCGTGAATATTATATTGCCCCATATCCAAAAGCTGGCAAATAACTGACAAAAGCAGCCTTAACGTTTTGCTGCAGGCGTAACTGAGAGTTATAAATTACCTGCTCTTGCCAGTGCCCATATTTGTCCGCGCTGGGGGAATTCGGGGGATGGTGGTGGAGTTTCAAAGCAAATCTCCGCACTCGCGCCAACTGGTCACGGCGACATCTTTGTGGCTATACGATTCATCGCCACCATAAACAAGAGCTGCCGCCATGGTTGTGTCACCGGCCAGGGTTCGCCACTTGTCCAACCCGGCAAAGGTTTCCCGCGTGATGCTTCTGCCTGACTTAATCTCTATCGGCTTCAGTCCGATTCCCTGTTCGGCGATAACGTCAACCTCAATGCCATTGCTGTCGCGCCAGTAGTATAGGTCAGGTCGCTCTCCCCGGTTAAGCCGAGATTTGATAAGTTCGGAGACGACAAATGTCTCGAAGATGCTGCCTCTGAGCGGATGGGTTTCCAACTGTTCCACTGTCCTGATTCCCAGCAGCCAGCAGGCCAGTCCGGTATCATGGAAATACAATTTCGGCATTTTTATCAGCCGTTTGTTGAAGTTTTTATAATGCGGTCGAAGCAGATGCACCAGGTAGCTTGCTTCCAGCACCGATATCCATGCCTTGGCTGTGTTATGGGTAATGCCGCTCTCCGTGGCTAGCTCCGACATTTTGAGTAACTGTCCGGTCCGTCCGGCGCAAAGACGCACGAACCGGTGGAATGTTTCAAGTTCCTGAATCTTTATCAACTGCCGCACGTCGCGTTCTATGTAGGCTGCGGTATAGGCGGCAAACCAGGATGCAGGGGCTATGGCGCGGTCATAGAGCGGCGGATAACCACCTGTCAGTAGCATGGTGTCGGCATCGGCCGGGCATTTGCCGGCAGATGACAATTCACGTATAGAAAAGGGAAGCAGTTCGACAAATCCGGTTCGGCCGGCTAGTGATTGGGTAATTCCGGTCATAAGCCCGAATTGCTGCGAACCGGTCAGAATGAAAAGTCCCATGCGCCCATCGTTATCGACAATTGTCTGGAGATAAGAAAGCAGATCCGGACATCGTTGAATTTCGTCGAGCACCGCACCGTCCGGGAATCGCTTCAAAAACGAACGTGGATCGTCCTGGGCGACCATGCGTATATCAGGGTCTTCAAGTGATACATAGGGGTGATCCCTGAAAATGGCCTTTGCCAAGGTGGTTTTTCCCGACTGCCTCGGTCCTGTGAGGGTGACAATAGGAAAACCGGCTAGGAGTCGGCGGATGGTTTGTTCGGCATTTCTATTTATCATAACAGCATGTTACAATAAGTTATGCAATTTGTCAAAATGTTTTACAATTGATATAATATAGTCCCTACCAAATACTCCATCACCAGCCCATCGATAACCTCGACAACTTCAGCCAGCTCTGTTCCCCTCCTCTTCTCCACAAAATCCGAATCCAAACTGACCAACTGTCATTTTGTGGAATTGATTGACAGCGGCCGGTGAATGTACTATTTTGAGCACTTGTTTTATCAATGATTTGTACCGGTTCTACCGGAAAATTCCGCAGGAAGGATGGAACACAGCATGAAGGTCTATTACGACAAGGATTGTAACTTAGCACTCCTGAAAAAGAAAAAAGTCGCCATCATCGGCTATGGCAGCCAGGGGCACGCCCATGCCAACAACCTGAAGGAAAGCGGTGTGGATGTCATCGTCGGCGAGCTCATGGGTGGCGAGAATGCCGCCAAGGCGGAAAAAGCCGGGTTCAAGGTTTTCGATGCAGGGACCGCGGCCAGCAAGGCCGACATTGTGGTGATTCTCCTCCCGGATGAGCTCCAGGGGACAATCTACAGGGCGGAAATCGCCCCGAAACTGAAGAAGGGGACCTACCTGATGTTCGCCCACGGGTTCAACATCCACTACGCACAGATAGTTCCCCCCGCTGACGTCAATGTCTTCATGACCGCTCCCAAGGGGCCCGGCCACCTGGTGCGTAACGAATATGTGAAGGGGGGCGGCGTGCCCTGCCTTATCTCCGTTCACCAGGACCCGGCCGGCAACACCAAGGACATCGCCCTTGCCTATGCGGCAGGCGTCGGCGGCGGCCGGGCCGGCATCATCGAAACCACGTTCAAGGACGAGACCGAGACCGACCTGTTCGGCGAGCAGGCTGTTCTCTGCGGCGGCTGCGTCGAGCTGGTCAAGGCCGGCTTCGAGACCCTGGTGGAAGCGGGTTATGCCCCTGAGATGGCCTACTTCGAGTGCCTGCACGAACTGAAGCTGATCGTCGACCTCATATATGAGGGGGGCGTCGCCAACATGAACTATTCCATCTCCAACAACGCCGAATATGGCGAGTATGTCACCGGGCCCAAGGTGATCAACGAGCAGAGCCGCGCTGCGATGAAGGAAGCCCTGGAAAACATTCAGAACGGCTCCTATGCCAAGCGGTTCCTCATCGAGGGGATGACCAAGTATCCGGAGATGACCGCCTACCGCCGTCTCAACGCGGCCCATCCCGTCGAGGTGATCGGCGCAAAGTTGCGCGCCATGATGCCTTGGATCGGCAAGAACAAGATCGTTGACAAAACCAAAAACTAGAACCACTCTGCGCATTCGACACCCCTTTGCCCTTTGGGAGAGGGGTGTCTGCGCATTCAGGCAGGCTGCATGAAAAGTTCGACCCCTTTTGCCAGAGAAGGTTATCCCTTCATCGTTTCCTCCGCCGGACTGACGTTTCTGCTGGTCCTGGCAGCATGGAAACTTTGTTCCCCCGTGCTGGCCGTTCCCGCTGCGCTATCGTGCGTGTTGACCCTGTTCATCCTCTACTTCTTCCGCGATCCCGAGCGGACACCGCCTGGCGACGAGCGGGCCGTGGTGGCTCCGGCCGACGGGAAGGTGATCGTGGCGGAGTGCGTCCCGGACACTCCGCTCGGAGTCCCGGCGCTCAAGATCAGCATCTTCATGTCGGTCTTCAATGTGCATGTCAACAGGGTCCCTTTTGACGGCACGGTGGTCGATTCCTTTTATTATCGCGGCAAGTTCTTTGACGCCCGCCATGGCCGTGCCTCCTTTGAAAACGAGCGCAGCGGCCTGGTCCTGGAAACCTGTGACGGCCGGCGGCTGGCTTTTGTACAGATTGCCGGCCTGATTGCGCGGCGGATCGTTTGTTACGCCCGGACCGGTGACAGACTGCAGCGGGGGGAGCGCTACGGACTGATCCGCTTCGGATCGAGGGTGGACGTGTATCTGCCGGTTGATGTGAAACCGCTGGTAAAGGTTGGAGATGTGACCGTTGCGGGCGAGACCGTGCTGGGGCGTCTCGCATAGGCGGAGAAAGCGTGGCATGAATCCTGAGCTGAGTGAAAAACGGGTCGAAAAGGCCGAAAGCATCAAAAAAGGGATCTATATCCTTCCCAACCTGTTTACGACCGGGAGTATGTTTGCCGGTTTCTATAGCATGGTGGCGAGCCTCAACGGCAACTTCGAGGTTGCTGCGCTCTGGATCTTCGCCTCTGCCGTATTTGACGGTCTGGACGGCAAGGTGGCCCGCCTGACCGGAACTACCAGCAAGTTCGGCGTTGAGTATGATTCCCTGGCCGATCTGGTGTCGTTCGGGGTTACGCCGGGGTTGATGATGTACGCCTGGGCGCTGAAGCCGTTCGGACGGCTCGGCTGGCTGGCGGCATTCCTGTTTGTGGTCTGCGGGGCGTTGCGTCTGGCGCGTTTCAACGTCCAGGTCAATACGGTGGAGAGCAAGCGCTTCGTGGGGTTGCCCATCCCGGCGGCTGCCAGCATGGTGGCCGCCACCGTCCTTCTATTCCACCATTTCGGGTGGCCAAGCTCTTACAAACGGCTTGCAATCATTGTCTTGATCTATCTTTTGGCCTTCCTGATGGTTTCGAGTTTCCGCTACTACTCATTCAAGGACCCGGCCCTGATCAAGCGCCAGCCCTTCGGTTTTCTGCTGCTGGCCGTGGTGCTGCTGATCGTCGTGGCAGCCGAACCGGCGGCGATGACCTTTACTATTATGCTTTGTTATGTAATGTCCGGGCCGTTGGGATTTGTTGTCAGTTGGCCGCGCCGCCGCCGTTTGGAAAAAGCGGTACACAAAGGGCATGGAGCTATGGCAGGTCGCTAGGAGGTTGTTGAAAAACTCAGGTTGTTCAAAAATAGTCAGATCGTCGCACCCGCAGTATAATCGCCTCCGGCGATTATCGGTGACGAAGCGCAGCGGAGTTCATCCCGTAG